>JAFZLN010000004.1 GCA_017551465.1 Bacilli bacterium | reverse complement strand
TAATCATATAGACGATAAAGAAAGCACTGATGATGAACACTAAGGTTGTGACAAAGCTCATCACAATCATCATGTAGTTGCGTTTTCCACCGAATTTCTTATATAAGAAAGTTCCAAAAAGAATGGAAACAGCTGGGGCAAAGAAGGTGATGTAACCTAAAATGCCAAAAATGACTGTTAAAACAGTACCGGCAACAGCACCGATTAAGATACCAAGGAAGCCTTTACCGTAATTATTTGGAGCGTTTTTGAAATCTTCATTGCTCTTTTCAATGTTATTGTTAAAAGTGGCAATACCACCATTGGACATACGGACTTTGTATGTCGAATTCGGAAGATTAACTAAACGACTATTTTCTTCATTTAATTCTTCACCTGTCATTGGGCAGATATTGTTTTTAGGAGCTTGATATTCTTCTAAAGCTTGTAAAACAAATGGTAATAATTCATTAAATCTTTTTGCGTAGGTAAAGATTGTACCTGCTGAAGCAAGGTTAAATAAGATGCCTTGTTCACACGCACTAGCGCGCATTTTGGAAGCAGTCAAAGCATAAATTCTTGCAGCGACTTCTTTTTTCTTTTCCATTGGAAGGTAAGTGGATAGTAAGAATGTTGGGCCGACATAACCAACGCCGACATTAACTTCGTAGCCGTTAATGGCGCCATATCCACTATTGCGGTCAAATTGAAAATTGTAAGGTTGTAATGTTTCTTCTATAAACTTTCTCATTATTTCTCTCCTGTCATAGACTCAACGGTTTTAATTATGCCTGTTTATATATAAAGAAAAAAGGAATAAATGAGCAAAAAACAAAAAAATAGCAAATTTAATGCTATTTCTTTGTTAATACTATATTTTTCTTATTAATATAATTGATAATCTGGGATACAGAGTGTCAGGACTCCACCTGGAGCGCTGCAGAAAATAATGGTCAAAACACCAACCAAAATCTTATTGCCTTTTTTCAAAGAGATTTCTCTTAAAATTAAAACCACAAAATCAAGAACAATAAAAATTATGATAATAACCCATAGCCATGTTGGGGTGTAATGGACGATGTGACCTTCACCACAAAAATTAGTGCCTAAAAAAGTTACGCATTCACCACGTTCAGTAGTTGTAAGAATGCCCGTTGCTCCTTTGATAATTAGAAAAACTGCGGTAACTATACCAAATAGCCAAGAAAGAATTGTGGAAGCTTTTCTCATAATGGTGATTCCTTTATGTTTTCTTTCATTCTATCGATAAAATGTGTAAGAGCAAGTGTAAAGTAGTAAAAACACTAAAATGTCATATTTTTTGTTATAACAATTGTCTATCTTAGTAAGAAAAAACCGATAAATATTGTGCTAGAGGCCATTTTTGTAATAAATTAATAGAGAAAGGAAACATATACACAATGTCAACAGTTGAACAAATTAAAGCTGCTTACGAAGCTTTCGTCGCAGAAAACGAAAAATTCGTTGAAAAGGGCAACAAAGCTGCTGGTGGCCGTGCTCGTAAGGCCTTAATGGAACTTGCTAAATTAGCCAAAGTTCGCCGCGCTGAAATCCTCGAAGAAAAGAAATAGTTTTCCGAAAGATAAAACGGAAGCCATTGGCCTCCGTTTTTATTTTGCTTTTTAGAGAAGTTTTATTCTTCTTTCTTTTCTTCCTCTTGTGGAAGTTGATCTTTATATTGGGCCACAATGGCCATCTTTTGTTCTAGAGTTAACTTTTCAGAGAACTCGCTGAACATATCAGGTTTATCTTCTTCCTCATCATCTTGTGCGGCTTTTGAAACCATTTTAGCGAATTCTTCACCAATGATTCCTAAAGGAACACCAACCACACAGCCACCACAGATGATCATGATAACCACCATCACTTTACCACCGATGGAGATGACTTCCATGTCACTTTCACCAAAGCCTGTCAGCATTGATATAGCAAACATTATACCACTGAAACCATTCTCAAATTGCTCATTGCCTTGGGCATCTTCAAATGAGAATAAGAGGATGGATGATAAGACGACTAAGAATAACAAGATACAAATCGAGAAGAAGATTTGTTTTTTCTTAGCTTTAATCGCTTGAACGAATAAGTTAATACCATTAAGATAACGGGACATTTTAAGTAAACGCGCGATTCTGAAGATTTTAAAAATCTTTAAGATTGCTACAGCGGTTGGTAAGTTTGCTTCTGCATCTGGTGAGAATGTAAAGAAGATTGGTAAGATTGATAAGATATCCACGATCGCTAAGAAGGAGAAGATATATTTCATCTTCGCATGTTCTTTATCCACATTTGGATATTCATAATCCGCGGTCCACACTCTTAAGATATATTCCACAGCAAAGAAGACGGTGAAAACAACTTCAAAGATGAAGATAATATTCTTCACATTTTGTGGGAAATCAAACGTATCTAACGCAATTGTGGTCACTGATAAAAGAATGATAATAATGGAAACAATATCATAAATCTTTGACGCCACATCGCCTTCTTCATCTTTAGCGATAATTGTGTAGATACGATGACGGAAGCCTTTCTTTTCTACTTTTGGCTCTGCACCATCACCTTGTTCACGGATTTCATTAACGGCATCTTTCAATTTAACTAAACGGGCTAACTTAACAAGTTTTAATAGACGCAAGGCGGCAAATTCAGTTGGGATGTTGTTAAGAAGGATGGATAAGAAGCAGAGGATGTCGATGAACGAATCGAATGATGAAATGTATAAAAGTTTACTTTTAAACCAGCCTTTTCCTTCATAAAGTACTTCGGAGACGAAGAGTTTTAAAAGATATTCAAAGGCGAAGACACAAAGGGCGATGATTTCAACCGTATCCGCAATTTGTGACCATTTTGAATCACTTGCTGTAAAGATATCAACAAATACAAAGACGCATGAAACGATGACCACGAGGGACATCAAAACGTTGTAAATAATTGATAAAGCACTAGCCTTTTTTCTAGGCTCAATAACATCAGCGATAAATCGCTTGGCTTTTTCGAGTCTCATAATATGTATTCCTTTTGCTGTCATTATATCATGACTAGCATGAGAAAATGCGCGTATTTATGGGGTTTTGAATACTTCCGCGACTATTTATATTTAGCGGTTCTAACTTTTTATTTGACTGAATCTAGTTTATTATTAATTTGATAGCCTGAGGTGATACTTATGGAAAACGAACAAACAATTACGCAAGATATTAAAGAGTTGAAGAAAGAAATTGATGATTGCTACTACCAAAGAAATGTCTTCCTTGGTATTGGCTGGGGATTAATGGGCCTTGCCTTAGCCTCACTTATCGCTTGTTTCTTAGTTAGTGGCAATGAACCCGCGCGTAACTTTGCCTCCACCGTCTGCGCTTTAGCGATTGTGGGTGGTATCACTTGTTTCATCTTAAGAAGCGCTTTGTATAATCATAAGATTTCCACAAAGAAAAGACTTCTTGCTAAAGCTTATGAATACGAAAAGCAGCAAGAAGAAAACAATAATGAAATTAAAAACAGTGAGAATTAAACTCACTGTTATTTTTTTACCAGCCTAGATCCATGAGCCAGTTATTAAGCGCTCTTTCACGTTCTTTTTGATCAAGCTTTTTATTATCGTTTTTAAATTCACCAGCGATTTGTCCATCGATAATATAGAGCACTCTTGAGCATCTCGCGGCCACTTTAGAATCGTGGGTGACCATCATAATGGTTGTGCCTTCTTCATTTAGTTTGCAGAGTTCATCCATCACTTCTTTAGAGGATTGTCTATTAAGGGCACCTGTTGGTTCATCAGCGAATAAGATATCAGGATTATTAATCATACTTCTCGCGATACACGCTCTTTGGAGTTGACCACCTGAAACTTCATTAATATCGTTATCCGCGACTTCAATAATGCCGAGTTTTCTCATGAGCGTTTCCGCTCTTTGGAGTTTTTCTTTACGAGAGATGGTTTCTTTCTTGCTTTCAATAGAAGGCAATAAGATATTATCTAAAATAGATAAATTCTTCATCATGAACATTTGTTGGAAGATGAAGCCCATCTTATTAAGTCTTAATTCTGATAGTTCATTCTTACTTAATTTTGAGATATCTTTTTCATCAAAGATGACTTCTCCAGAGGTAATCTTATCCATACCAGATACACAGTATAGGAGAGTTGATTTACCACTACCGGAAGGACCCATAATAGCGACCATTTCACCTTTTTCGACTTTCAAATTAACATTTTTTAAGACATTGTTTTGTCTTTTTTCAACGATGTATGTTTTACATAAATTCTTGGTTTCAATAATACTCATATTTGTTTCCTCCTATTCGATACTCGCGGTATCAGAACTCTTAATTGTTTTTGTAATTAGTGATGTGATAAATGCGACTAATAATGTAGCGCTCAATACGATTAGTGGGTACATAACGAAGATACTAAGCGGATTAATCGTAAATGTCATATTTGACATACCCATTGATTGGAAAATTGGTCCTATCGTTAGATATGTAAGTGGAATTGATACCATACCAGCGAAGATAACCGCGATTAAAGAGGCGATACCAAACCTTATCATGTGATAGAGAATGATTCTTCGATCCTTAAAGCCAACGGCCTTTAGAATGGCGATTTCGTTTTTCTCATCACTGATAAATGAACGTTCCATAAGCACGACCACTAAGGTCACTACTACAATGGTGATAGCAAGGAGTAACTTCTGCACTGTTTCCATTGTTGGGACAACGCCGATACAATCAGCTTGGAATTCCCATGGTAATTGCACCTCTTTGTCGCCTAAATACTCAGTTAGTTTTTGTTTGCGTTCTTTAAGAACACTGTTAGATGGATGATCGTCGAAATTGATTTGGAAAGGCATCCACGAAGTGCAGTATTTGAGGTTTGTTGGTACGCTTTCATGAATTCTGGCCACTTCCCCCACTAGATTCATACTTTGGAAATAGGCAGTAACGGTCGCTTGAATAGGACCATTACCATAATCCACTGTCACAGTATCGCCAATATGGGCATCAATCTTATTTGAGATCGTTGGAGTAATGGCGATTTCATACATATTTTGTGGCGCACTACCTTTGGTAAATGTATACATGTCAATCGTTGTGCCAATACCTTGTTGGAACGTAATGGAATATTCATTTTCATTACTCTTAACTTTAAAGATGTATTGAGCGTCTACGAAGACATGTCCTGGCATACCCATATCATCTAAATCTTTTTCGACTTTGCTGATATATTCATTAAGTTCTTCGTTACCACCTTCGTGCATGAATGACATTTGTTTATCTTGGTCAGTGAAATATAGGTCACTACGCGCGGCAAATGAATCAACGAGGTTATCACTCTTCATTGTATTCACTGTGTTAGTGAGCACGAGCACAAAGGCTGTACAAAGGGCAAACACTGAGGCGACAGTGAAATATTTCTTTTTGTTACTAAGAACATCATTGACCGCCATAAAGGTCACTGAATTTGTTCTGCTCTTAGATAGTTTAAGCTTTGATTTCTTTTTAAATCTTTCGCCAGTTTGGCCTTTTCTAATTGCATCTACTGGTGTGGCTTTTTTCACAACGCCTGTGGCTAAATAGGCAAAGCCTAATATTAATAAGATAACTATGAGAGCGCCGAGAACATTTGGTAAGATTCCTAAACCACTACCGAGCACCATTGTATTGGTTACACTCTTAAGCAATAAACTAGCAAACGGGAAACTGAGTCCAAAGCCAATTAATGCGCCTAATACCGCCATCACTAAATATTTAGTGAGATATAAACTCTTAATCTTAAAGTCTCTAATACCAATCGCCTTCATGACACCAATCTCACGATATTCTTCGGTGATGGTAAAAGTAATAGTAAATCTTAATATGACGAAGGAAACAATAATTAAACAGACACTAAGGATCAAAGTGATGAAAGCCAAAATCATATTCATGATATAGGCCATTTCAATTGTGGCTCTTGGTCTAGAGAACATTAAGGTTGTGCATTTCTTTGATAAACCCACATCCACAGCGGATAGATCGTCGGTATCAATATAAGCAAATTCGCCTATCTTACCTTCGTTAACATCGTTTTTTAAGTTTTGATAATCGGTTCTACTTAAAAAGAACCTGACATTACTAAGCATATCTGAGCCGAATAAAGCATCTTTAAGAACACCATCATAGGCTAAAGCAAGATTGATAGTGTCGGCTTTAATAATGACTTTATCGCCGACTTTTAATTTGTTTGCGTTAGCAAATCTATAAGAACAATAAAAATGTCCTTCTGGAACTGCTACGGCCTTTTTATCATTACTATAAAAATAATTAAGACCACTATCTTCTAAGCTTTGTACTAATAATGTGTTATCGAAAATGGCTTCTTGATTATTTTCTCTTGAGACATTTTCTTTGCTACAGTAGATGACTTCATCAACACGATACGATTTGACTTCATCAATACTACTTAAGATTTCATTAAATCCGATATGAGATTCTTCTTCACCTTTTCTTGCGGCAATATAATCTCCTAATCCTGCTTGTTGGAAAAAATAATTAGTACCATTAGATATTGTAATAACGTTATTAAGACCACTAGCGACAAACATGGACGCTAAAATAATGAATATGAGCATGATGATATTCATTGTCTTTTTACGTTTTAAGTCTTTTTTTAATATTCTTAGAAACATAAATAATAACCGCTCCTTTCCTAGCTTCCGGAAGTATTGTAAAGGAACAATTATTAAATAATCATTAAATCGAAAATTATTTTATTTATTTAGCACTTTTTAATAACGATAACTGCGTTAAAATCTTTATTTATATTTTTAGCGAAGATATCTCCACCCATCATATGCATGAGATTTTTACAAATATATAAGCCTAAACCACTACCATCTTTATTCTCGGTGTTACTGCCACGATAAAAGGAATCAAAGATATGTGGTAGTTCTTCTTCACTGATGGATGACCCAGAGTTAGTAACATAGATGAGTTTATAGTCTTCCTCTTCATCAATATGGATTTTGACATATTGCCCATCCCCATACTTAATCGCATTTTCTAAGATGTTTTGTAAGACTTCTTCTAAACGATCAATATCACCTTTAACAAGGCAGTTCTCATAAGGTTCAATCTCAAAAAGTGTATGTAAATGGGTGAATTTTTCTTTATATAATATCTCTATTTTATTTAATAAATCAGATAGATATAGTTCACTGTTGTTAACTGTAAGATTTAAGAAGTCTTCTTTAGAAGCACTGACAATATCAGAGACATGTTTTTCGATTTCTTTAACGTTTTTATCAATGCCCTCTAAGGCTTCTATTCTTTTTTCAGGAGTTTCGTAAATACCTTCTTTAAGCGCTTTGGAGTAGAGCTTAATCGCACTTAATGGAGTTTTAATGTCGTGAGAAATAGAAAGAATTAAAGTCTTTTTATCTTTTTGTAATTTAAGTTCGTTTTTCTTATTTGTCTCTAAAGTTTCTCTAAGCATATCCATGCCCCAAACAAACTTACCGAAGTTCTTGTTCTTCTCTTCCTTCATTGGCTTGGTGAGATTGCCTTTGGCCAGTTCAGCGGAATAGTTGCTCAGTTTATTGAACGGCTTTAAAACCTTAACATCGATATAGATTAACACGCCTAATGTTAAAAGGAATGTAACACCTAAACCAACATTCATCATCGTGATAGCACTATAATCATTATCTTCTATCTTATATTCAATAGAATATAATTCTCCGTTAACATTGATGACTGCATAGTCGTTATTTGTTTGATATGAATTATCGTAATGCACGATTTTGATAACGCTTTTATAATCATCAGCGTTCACTGTTTCACCAGCGTTCATCGCTGTCTCAATACGATTAATATCAACGCGGTATGGGCGGTCATCTCCAGTTGGCCTACTAACGAAATAAACAACATTAAAAATAGCGATTAACACTGTTTCTAAAATTAAAAAGATAATCGAGTTTCTTCTAAATTTACTCATAGCGGTAGCCATTGCCCCAAACAGTAATGATGTGCTTTGGGTTCTTTGGATCTTCTTCAATCTTTTCTCTTAACCATTTAATATGGACAGTTAATGTTTGAGGTTCTGATTCACTATCACTACCCCAAATGGTATTGAAAATATATTCTTTCTTTAGAGTTGTGCCTTTGTTTTCTATTAATAGTTTTAAGAGTTCAAATTCTTTATCAGTGACAGTCACTTGTTTGCCGTTAACTTTTAAGATGTTGTTAACGGTATTGAGAATGAGATTACCTTCATGGATTTCTTCAATGGCGTATTTTCTTTTAAAGACACCTTTGATTTTCGCTAACAAGATATCGACATCGTATGGTTTTTCTACGTAGTCATCAGCGCCTAAATTCAAACCCGCGAGTTTATCTTCTTTATCGGATTTCGCACTGGCGATGATGATATAAGCATTACTTGTTTCACGGATTTTAGAGCAAACCGCTAAACCGTCAATGCCCGGAAGCATGATATCTAAAATAAATATTTTAGCACCGTACTTCTCATATAGTTCTAAAGCTTTTTCACCAGTTGTGGCCAAGCATACTGAATATTTCTCTTTGCGTAAAAAGTCGCATAAGAGATTACCAATTTCTACATTGTCTTCAACGATAATAATATCTGCCATAATCTCAACCTTATTAAATATAGCAAATTTTGTATTGAATATTTAGCAGTAAAAACTAGAGAAACCAAAAGAAACCTTTTTGATATACCTACGATTCAATAACTTTTCTAGATTAATTGCATTTGGATTAATCATTTTTTAATATACCTATTAGTAATAAGGAGGAAGCCTTATGGAATTCATTATCTTAGGTTTATTACTATTCAAGCCCATGACTGTTTATGAAATTAGAATGTACGTACAAAGAAACTTAACAACAATATGTAGTGATAGTCTTGGTAGCATCCAAATAGCCATTAAGAAATTGCTTAATAAAGGATATATCGTCACGAATGAATACGTGGAAAGAGGATTAACTAAGAAACGCCACGCTATTACGGCATTAGGTGTCAATCAATTTAAAAGCTGGGCGGGTTCCCCTATTAACATCGCCAAGATGACTAATATGGAAGAAAGCAAATTCTATTTCTTAGGTACTGCTTCTAAAGAGAAACGTATTTCCTTTATTAAATCCTATATTGCCTCTTTAAAAGAACAACAAAACAAGTTAATAGCAATTAAGGAGTTCACTAAAGCTAATGAAGATACCGCGATAAGGATGAATTTAGAGCGAATCAGCAATGAAAAACAGATTAATGATAATTTAGTCGTTGTTTCTGAAGAAAGGGATTTAAAAGCCATTTTTAGAAACACATATGCTTATCAAATCTATCTTCTTGAATACGGTCTTAATAGAACTAAGTCAGATATCGCTTTTTATGAAAAGATCCTCAAATTAGAAATGGAGAAATAATATGCAAATTTATATTGGCGCCGGTTTACTCGGCATTGTTATCATCATGTCAATTTTATTAATTATCGGTCTACCACTTGGAGAATTCTCTATGGGTGGAAGATTTGGTAAAGTTTGGCCTCCTAAGATTAGATTATTAGGAGTTACACAGTTATTAACGCAATTATTTGCGTTATATATCATCCTTGCAGCGGGCACAATTGTTCCCTATTTCATCAATTTCAATACGACAAAAGACATTTGTTTTGTGTTCGCTGCATTCTTCTTCTTTAATACAGCGCTAAACGCTATCTCACCAAGTAAGAAAGAGAAGTTTGTTATGACCCCTATGTCATTAGGGGCAGCAGTCTGCTTTCTCATCACTGCGATTTGTATGTAAGGTTATGGAAAAAGAGATTACTAGATTCGGTGATTTAACCGAAGTTCAAAAGCTAGAAGCAGTTGAACTATTCCTTATTGGCTTTGGTCATTTTATGACCTTCTCTAAAAATGAAGAGAAAAAGAAGAAACTATTTCTAGAGATATTTGATCCTGATTTATTCGTTTGCTATCTGCAAGATGGCAAGGTTCTTGGATTAATGGGACTAGGCAATAACAAAACTAGACCGATTGACTTTAAAAAAGAAATTTGTCAGAAGTATTTTGGTAAGTTCAAAGGATTTATTGTCAATAAACAAATGAACGCTATCTTTCAAAAGCCAGCGGTTTCTTTAGATTCAGAGTTATATTTAGACACGCTTGTGACTGATCCATCCGCAAGAAATAAAGGTATAGGCACCACTCTCATCAATGAAGCTTGCTCATATGGTGATTATGAAAGACGTGTCACGGAAGTGTTTTCTAAAAATGAGAACGCGATTAAGTTTTATAAGAAAAACGGATTCATTGTTAAAAAGGAAAACAAAGGATCGATGATGCGCATGTTTGGTTCTGGTTATCCAATCACCATGACTAAACAAATAAAATAAAAACCCTCATTAGGAGGGTATTTTATTAGGCTGGCTATGTTGTTTCACTATAGATTAGTCTTACCTTTTAAATCATCGATTATTTTGATTAAAAAATCTGGTTTGTTACGGTCAGAAGTTTCACAAACGATGATTGCATCTTCTAAATATCCTTCATCTTCCAAAATAGAAATAAGTGAGTTAATTGAATCAATATCTTTGCCATTTAAGCAGAGCTCTATTTTGTTCTTAACCACAAATAATTCGAGAACACTATATTTTCTCAATATAGATTTAATAACAATTGTTTCATCTAAATCAGCATTTTCAAGCCAAAAAACAAAGTCTTCTTTGCTAATTGAGACTGGTTTGAATTTTTCCTTATATTTTTCTCTAAAATTCCGATCTTTAGTTTTATTATCTGAAACATTGATGCAACGGCAGAGAAATAAAAAGGCACACAATAGCATCGCTAGTAAGAAAAAGACCACTACTAGACGCCAAAGTGAGCCTATAGGAATATAGATGTTAGAAACAATAAATGGGACACCAAAGATAACCAATTCAACCAAAAAGCGGACAATGAATGGCTTATATCTTCTTTCGTTAGTGACAATGGAGAATAATGGGGTCTTATTTTTCATAGATTCTATCTTAATTTTAACGTGTTAATGCAATAAATAAAATAAAAACAGTAATGATTTTTTTCATTACTGTATCTAGCAAGTGGTGCCCCCTGGCGGAATCGGACCACCGATTCATCCTTACCATGGATGCGTAATACCATTTTACTAAGGGGGCAGCATTAATAATTATACATAAATACTTACTTATATCAATAAAAAATATTTACGTAAAAATTAGGGGTGAATATTAATATTCTTCTTGTTCTTCTAAGGCTTCTTTCTTGCGCATTTTATAGGTGACTAATCTTGCGAGAAACCACGCTCCAAAGGCGAGTTGCATAAAGAAGAAAGCTGAATAGAATACTTGGTAAGTGTAGTTATATTCGTATTGAGGGATGAGATAGTCTTCTGTACCTTCCACCACTTTAGCGGTCATCACCATCATGGCATAAAAGATAACCATTAAGAAAGCGGATATACCTAAGCCGATTAGAATCATTTTTTGCCATTTATCGAAGAACTTCATTTGACATTTTCTCCATATAAATCATAAACGTAACTCTCTTTGATTTTAACATTAACAATGTCGCCTTCATTAAGCTCTTCATTAGAAGAGAATAAGATTTTACCATCGACATCATCAGGAGCGTTCCAATAAC
>JAFZLN010000031.1 GCA_017551465.1 Bacilli bacterium | reverse complement strand
TACCAAAAGGATAGGTGTCTAGAGTCGATAAGTTACTAGCGCCGAAATTCCGTTTATCTCGCACGTCCTAGTGAGTCGATATACGAAAGCGTGTTAAATCTTAATATCGTCTAAACTGTAGACGTTATTGAAGAGCCTTCTTGGGACAGGAGTTCAATTCTCCTCGGCTCCACCAATGAGAATAGAATAGTCATCGAAAGATGGCTTTTTATTTGTTTTATCCATGTAATGCATAATGCTTTACAATGTGCGCACAAGAAAGTATAATAAAACCGAGGAAAATATAAATGGCTACAATCAATATTAGAGTGGATGATGGGTTGAAGAAGCAATCAGAAATGGTCTTCAATGAGTTGGGGTTAAGTGTTACTGCCGCCATGACTATATTTTTAAAAGCGGTTGTTAGAACTAACAGCATTCCCTTTTCTTTAGAAATACCCAACAATGAAACACTCAAAGCTTTCAAAGAAGTTGATGACATTTCTTCCGGAAAGGCAAAAGCTAAGAAGTATTCTAGCACTGCCAATCTCAGGAAGGATTTGAAAGTGTGAAGTACGACATCATCATCACAAACTCTTGCAAAAGAGACATCAAGAAAGCTAGCAAGCAAGGAAAGAACATCGATTTGCTATTTGATGTCATCGACCAGTTAAGCGATGGCAAAAAACTTGATCCAAAATTTAAAGATCACAAATTGAGTGGGGAGTATGAAGGCAAAAGAGAATGCCACATCGAACCAGACTTCTTACTCATTTATCAAATCATTGAAAAAGAAATCGTTCTTTATCTTGTTAGAGTTGGTAGTCATTCTGAATTATTTAAGTAAAAACAAAACCAGGCATTTGCCTGGCTTTGCTTTATTAAGATTGATAATTATTCTGCTAAAGCAACTTTAGTGCTCGTATAGACGTTGATATTACCGATTTCAGCATTCTTTAATTTGCTGATTTCAATTTTGAAATCGCCTTCAGGAAGAGCAAAATTACTCAAGACAACATGATGCTCTTCAACTTTGGCTTCTTCGCCTTCTTCAGGCTTTGTGCCGAATTCAACACTGTCATCTTCCACTAAAGAGTCATTAACTTTAATGCTCATATTAGCGAGAAGGTTGGTAGTGTATTTACCATTAACAACGAGCTCGATATCAGCGAATGATTTAGTCTCGAGATATAGAGCAAGGCTAATAGTGCCGTCAGTGTTGTAGTCACTAGCGTTAGCGTTAAATGTATATTTATATTTTGCTTGATAAGTATCATTTACTGCGACCATCTTTGGAGCAGCCGCTAAAGCGGAACGCACTTCTAAGTCATTTTCATAATAGGTTCTTTCATAATCCTTATAAGCATTATAAGAACCAAGCATGACAGCACCAATAACAACAGCAGTAATGCCGAATACTAAAATTGCGGCAACAATCTTTAAGTGATTAAGAATCCATTTCATAAATGTTATTCCTCCTTCACCTATGCTTCTTCTCTCTTCTTCTTGAAGAGACGAGCAATGAGTTCTGCTCTAAATTCTGGATTGGATGGTAATAAAGCGGCAATAATGCCGAAGGCTAAGCCAACAATGACTAAACCTTCAACAGAATATAACGCTGGTTTCCACCAAATCCATGGAGCCTTACCTGTGGCAACGATAGCGGTGTGAGTTGTATCGCTGTTATATAAGTAGTTTCTATAAAGTGGGCTAATAGTGCCAAAAACCACTTGTTTAGCACTTTCTCTCATTCTCCATTTGAATCTAGCGGTGGCTTTACTTTGAGTTGGATCAGAGAAGTTGGAACTTGCAAGAATGTAGTTACCACCCGCTCTAACCATCTGGTTAGCATCTTGTAATGTGCCATTTTCTGTATAGTCAGTAATCATCATGCCATTGAATCCCCATTCATTGCGGAGAATACCTTGACACAAGGCTTGAGAACCACCAGTCCAAATCGCACCAACACGGTTGAAGGAAGACATCACTGCGGAGCCTTCGCCACGTTTAATTGATTCTTCAAATGGACGTAAATAGATTTCTCTTAATGCTTGTTCAGTCATCCATGTGAATAAACCAACACGGTGGTATTCAGTATCATTAGCGACAAAGTGCTTAATGAAACCGTTCTTACCGCCATCGGATAAACCTTTGGTGACGTTAGCTAAGCAACGACCAGCTAAGAAACCATCTTCAGAGTGGTATTCTGCATGTCTACCACCATATGGATTACGGTGAATGTTACTAGCAGGACCATATAAGAAGTCTTTATTACCTAAAGCCATATCTTTAGCTTCGGATAAACCGAATAAGTAAAGCATATTTTCATTCCATGTTTGTGCTTGTAAGCATGGATCTGGATACGCTGTTAAGTGTTTACCGTTAACGGAAGCACCAACCATACAGGCACCTTCAGCATCAGAGAAGTTATTGTTGTTTTGCTTAGTCAAACCAACTGATTTCATACCTGGTCTAGAATAACTTTGACCAGCAGGAATTGTTGTAGCGTCACTCCATGATAATTGATCTAACAAAGCATCCCATTCAGGATCGTTATAGTCTTGCGCTAATTTGAGACCTAATTCAGTTAATTGACCTTTATCGTCAAGAACCGCTAAACCATTGTTAGCACCGAATGTTGGTTCACCAGATGGCACTGCTTTACCAAAGACATCAGTAGTGGCATCGTCCCATTCTTTTGCCATATTTGTGGAATAGGCTGTTGGTTTGCTATTATCATCACAAGTCACTAAACCTGGATTCCATTGTCTTGTGTGATTATATTCGGTCATTAATGGTGCAAAGTTTGCTCTTGTTAAGTATTCAATTGGTTCATTAATGGACTTGCCATCAATTGAGACACCATCAATAGCGTCATCACCAGTGAATAATGGCTTAACTTCATTGCCAGTCTTATCATCTTCATCAACATGAATAGTGTCGTGTAATGTATAAGTCACTGTATTGTTAGAAGAACCTGGTCTTAAGTTATGAGCGTCTGTTAATGCTTTAATGACATAGTCACCTTTTTCTAATTCATAACCAGCATGTCCATCATTATTAGCGTCATAGCAGTCAAATGACATAAAGTTACGTGTATTAACTGGAATGTTATATGTACGGGATTCACCTGGCATTAAGACATCAGTCTTTTGGAAACCAACGAGTTGAACTGAGGCTTTTTCAATTCCACCTTTGGTGTATGGAGCGGTTAGATATAATTCAATAACATCTCGACCAGCTTTTTCACCAGTGTTGGTAACTTCAACGGAGATATTTAATTCTTCGTTAGCTTTGAAAGAAGTACCGCCGACAGATTTCATGTTCCATTTGAAGGTGGTGTAGCTTAAGCCATAACCAAATGGATACGCTACGACGTTTTCATAACCATTGTATGGTGCATCGTTCCAGAAACCTTCCTTATCAGCGGTTTCATACCATTTGTAACCAACATAGATACCTTCGTAGTAATCAGCGAAGATAGCGTGG
>JAFZLN010000030.1 GCA_017551465.1 Bacilli bacterium | reverse complement strand
TGTGTAAAGGAGGTATTAAAATGCATTCAAAAGTTATTATTGCATCACTTGTTTTTGGATTGTCTATAGGCTTTGCTGCTGCAACAAACAAAAGTGCTAGCACTGTTATGCCAAAAAAAGACGAAACAGCATATAGGCTACAAAAACAAGAGAACAATCCAGCAAAAGGAGCAGCCGCTAAAGTCCCAGTAATTATGGATGGTGGTGGCACCCACACTCACGTGTACAATTCCAGTTACGACTATCGCAACGATGCCTATCACTATGCCAATTGTGCATGTGGTCAAACAACATCACAGGAACACGTTTTTGATGCGTTCTATCCAAATGGCCACGGTCACAACGATATGATTCATTGTTCTTTGTGCGACAGCAATATATGGATGACAGCTATGCGAGTAGGTAACACATATGCTGATTCCTTTGCTGCTCAGTCCGCGAAATGGTATTACTTTGCGCCTGAATATTCTGGTACATATATTTTCGAAACGACTGGTACAAGCGACACCTACGGTGAACTCTATCTAGGTAATTTCCCAACTACTAGAACTACCTATAATGACGATGGTGGTGTCAATAACAATTTCAGAATTACTATCTATCTCAACGCCAATGATAATGTTTTCTTAAGAGTGAGAGGATGGAGTTGGAGAGCTGCCAGCTATTCTTTAACGGTTAGCCAACAAGCCCACGTTCATAATTACAATCAATTAGTGAATTACGATTACCAAACACATAGACGCGTGTGTTCATGCGGCGATTATATTTCCGAGCCACATGCATACAATTCCTACCAAGCATACAACAATGTTGATCACAAAAGAAATTGTGTATGTGGTAGATCTATTTATGAAGAACACACCTTCTCTGATTATTTACCTTATGGCCATGGCCATAACGATTTAATTTATTGCTCAGGATGCCAAAATAATATTGAATGTAAACGTTTAGAGCAAGGCATTTCGTATAGTGAGTATGTTAGCGCTGGAAATGCTAATTGGTACATCTTCATTGCACAAGAACAAGGAACATATGTCTTTGAAACAACTGGTAGTGCTGATACATATGGTTATTTATATGTCGGTGATTATCCAAGCGGCACTCCGATTCCAAATGATGACGGCGGTGAAAATTGCAATTTTAGAATCTCACAATATTTAGATGCTGGTGATATCGCTTTCTTGAAAGTTAGAGAATACGATTGGGAAAACGCTGACTATTCAATCAGTGTTGTTAAAGAGCCAGAAGTCATTCAACCAGAGCCATTCCGTGAATGGACTATTATGATTTATGCTTGCGGTAGCACATTAACATCCTTTGAAAGTTCAAACATCAGTGACATTATCAACGTTCCAAATCAACCAAGTGATGTCAACGTTATTATCGAAACTGGTGGTAGCCTAAGTTCATGGGGTGTTCAAGACGCTACTGGAGCATATATCCCTAACAATCAAATTACTCGCTATCATTTAAGAAACAATAATCTCTATAGAGAAGCAGATTTCAGCGCATTAACCGATGCAAACATGGGCGATCAATCAACATTTGAATCATTCTTAAATTGGGGCTTCTCACGTTACCCAGCCGAAAGAATAGGTGTTATTTTAGTTAATCACGGTGGTGGCATTCTTGGCGTTTGTAACGATGATAGACATGACGATGATGTGTTAACTAACTCTGAAACATCGGCAGCTTTCGCTAACGCTTTTGCGGCAAACGGCATCAACTATAATTTAGAATTCATTGGTTACGATGCTTGCATGATGCAATTACAAGATGTTGCGGAATTCAATTCCCATTACTTCAATTACATGCTTGCTTCTCAAATCCCAACTTCTGAATTAGGCTGGAACTATGTTCCATTAATTGAAAATATTTATAACCACAGCGTAATTGAAAGTAACCCTTCTACTTATCCAGATGGCGTTACTTTAACCGCACTAAAGCAAACTGCTAGAAGTTTTATTACTAATGGTTATTCATGGGAACAAACTCTTTCTGTTCTTGATTTAACACAAATGGCAAGCTATTTGAATGCTTTTGAACAACTCGCAGATTCTGTTATTTACAGAATAGCTCAAGGTGCACTTAGCACATTCAATATCCAAAATGGTGTTCTCTTTACAAGCGACGTCTATGGCGAAAATTCTTATGGCAATGGAGACTGCATTGAAATGTTGCAAAAGTTAGAAGAAGAAACAGATAGTGGTCTCTTGCCAAGAATAAATGCAGTGCGCGCATTCTTTCCGAATAATGGTGACTATACACCTTATTACCGCAACACAACAATCAATGGCTGTGAAGGATACACCATCATTGAAGGAAATGGTTTAGTGAGGTATTATGCGGCTTCATTAGGACGCGCTGGAAATCCTCCTATTACTCATGGTCTAGCTGTTTGTGTAGGAGTATCGCCTTCTAAACTTGATGACAGATATCCAGCATCAGAAACCAATTTCACAAGATGGCGTGATGTAGTTTTAGCTACTGAAGACCCACACATCTGTAACTTTACTCAAGTCGTTCCTTATGACAATACATATCACAAGAGAGTGTGCGAATGCGGTACTTATTACTACCAACAACATAGCTTCAATTACACACAAATAATTAATGGCCACGAATATGCTCATTGTAGTGTTTGCAATGCGATGATTGACATCAGCAACACTCCAACACCAATGACAGGCAATTAATAGGCTTTAATAAAAGGCGGGCTCGCTAATAAGCGGTCCGTCTTTTCTTTTGCTTGCAAAACTAACATACTCTACTCATCTACTGTTTCCAAAGTAGCAAGAAGATAGGAAAAATTACGATAACAACAATTAAAAGTGGGCCTTCACTATTAGTCTTATACTGGCCATCATTTTATTCAACTTTTCATATAATAATGCTTTTTTATTAATTTTTATTAATACCTGTGATACAATGTCTCCGATTTGGGCGTTTTTGGGTTAAACGCTTAGAAAGAGGAGAAAACATATGCCAAATATTGATTTAGGTAAATATGGAATCAAAAATGTAAAAGAAGTGGTTTATAACCCTTCTTATGAACTTCTTTTTAAAGAAGAAACAAAAGCTAGCCTTGAAGGCTATGAAAAAGGTACAGTTACTGAACTTAACGCTGTTAACGTTATGACTGGTATCTACACAGGTAGATCCCCAAAGGACAAATACATTGTCGTCGATGAAAACAGCAAAAACACAGTTTGGTGGACTTCAGAAGGTTATAAAAACGATAACCACCCAATGAGCGAAGATGTTTGGGCCAAAGTCAAAGCCCTTGCTCAAAAGGAATTATCTGAAAAGAGATTGTTCGTTGTTGATGCCTATTGTGGCGCTAACAAGGATACAAGAATGGCCGTCCGCTTCATTATGGAAGTTGCATGGCAAGCACATTTCGTTAGAAATATGTTCATTAAGCCAACAGAAGAAGAATTAAAGAACTTTGAACCAGACTTCATCGTTTATACTGCTTCTAAAGCTAAAGTTGAAAACTACAAAGAATTAGGACTTAACTCTGAAACATGTGTTGCGTTCAACATCACAAGCAGAGAACAAGTCATTTTAAATACATGGTACGGTGGTGAAATGAAGAAAGGTATGTTCTCCATGATGAACTACTACTTACCACTTAAAGGCATTGCCTCAATGCACTGTTCAGCGAACACCGATATGAATGGTGAAAATACCGCCATCTTCTTCGGTTTATCCGGTACAGGCAAAACCACATTATCAACCGATCCAAAGAGATTACTCATCGGTGATGATGAACACGGCTGGGATGACAATGGTGTCTTCAACCTCGAAGGTGGTTGCTACGCTAAAGTCATTAACTTAGACAAAGATAGTGAACCAGATATTTATAACGCTATCCGTAGAGATGCTTTATTAGAAAACGTTACTGTTGATGCTAATGGCAAAATTGATTTCGCCGATAAGAGCACCACAGAAAACACACGTGTCAGCTATCCAATCAATCACATTGAAAAGATTGTTAAGCCAATCAGCCATGGTCCACATGCTAAGAACGTGATCTTCTTAAGTGCGGATGCTTTCGGTGTCTTACCACCAGTCAGCATCTTAACTCCAGAACAAACACAATATTACTTCTTAAGCGGTTTCACAGCGAAGCTCGCTGGTACCGAAAGAGGTATTACTGAACCAACTCCAACATTCTCCGCTTGCTTCGGTCAAGCCTTCTTGGAATTACATCCAACAAAGTACGCTGAAGAATTAGTGAAGAAGATGAAATTAAGTGGTGCTAAAGCCTACTTAGTTAACACTGGTTGGAATGGTACAGGCAAACGTATTTCCATCAAAGATACACGTGGTATCATCGATGCTATCTTAGATGGTTCTATCAACAAAGCTCCAACAAAGAAAATTCCTGTCTTTGATTTTGAAGTCCCAACTGAATTACCAGGTGTCGATCCAAAGATCTTAGACCCAAGAGATACATACGCTAACCCAGCTGATTGGGATAACAAAGCCGCTGACTTAGCTTCTAGATTCGTTAAGAACTTCGTCAAATACGAAAGCAACGAAGCTGGTAAAGCCTTAGTCAAAGCTGGTCCTAAAGCTGAATAAGGAAAAATTATGGGTGTTAAAATTGTCGAAACAGGCCTAAGAGATGGCCATCAATCATTATTCGCCACAAGAATGAACACCGAAGAAGTTCTTTGTGCGCTTAAAGAACTTGACCAAGTTGGTTACCACGCTATTGAAATTTGGGGTGGTGCTACTTTTGATGCTTGCTTAAGATTCTTAAACGAAGATCCATGGGAAAGACTTAGATTAGCTAAGAAAGTTTGTAAGAAAACTAAATTACAAATGTTATTCCGTGGTCAAAACATCCTCGGTTACAGACACTATGCTGACGATGTCGTTGAAAAGTTCGTCGAAAAATCCATCAAGAATGGTATTGATATCATTCGTATCTTCGATGCTTTAAACGATATTCGCAACTTAGAGTGCGCTGTTAAAGCCACCAAGAAATATGGTGGTGAATGCCAAATTGCTTTAAGTTATACAACTTCTCCAGTTCACACTGTTGAATACTATGTTAACTTAGCAAAAGAAATCGAAAAATTAGGTGCTGATAGCATCTGTATCAAAGATATGGCTGGTGTTATGATGCCAAACGCTGCTTATGAATTAATCAGCGCTTTGAAAAAGAACACCAAATTACCAATCGAATTACACTCTCACTGCACAGGTGGCTTATGTGAAATGACATACTTAAAAGCCATTGAAGCTGGTGTTGATATTGTCGACTGTGCCATTAGCCCAATGAGTGGTGGTACATCTCAACCATGTACTGAATCACTTAACTTTGCCTTACAAGGTACCGAATATGATCCAAAGTTAAACGTTGCTATGCTCAACGCTGCTGCGGCTAAACTTGCTCCTGTTAAGGCTAAATACATTGCTAACGGTTTATTAAATCCAAAAGTTTTATCCGTTAACGCTAATATCATTAAATATCAAGTTCCAGGCGGTATGCTCTCTAACTTAATCAATCAATTAAAGCAACAAGATGCTTCTGATAGATTAGATGAAGTTTTAGCGGAAGTCCCAAATGTCCGTAAGGATATGGGTTATCCTCCACTTGTTACTCCATTATCACAAATGGTCGGTACGCAAGCCGTCTTAAACGTTCTTTCTGGTGAAAGATACAAGATGGTGCCAAAAGAAATCAACGAATATCTACATGGTAGATATGGTAGATCTCCAGCGCCAGTTGATGAAGATATCAGACGTAAGATTATCGGTGATGACAAAGTCATTACATATCGTCCAGCGGATGATTTAAAACCAGAATTTGAAGAACTCAAGAAACAATACAAAGGCGTCGCTAAGAGTGATGAAGATGTCTTATCCATCGCTTTATTTGGTGATGTCGCTATTAAATTCATTGAACAAAGAAACGAAGACGCGATTCCAACCGTCATTCACGTTGAGGCGTAATTATGGTCTTAGGTGTTTGGGAAAATTGGGAAACATTAAATGTTGGTGAAGCCTTCTTAGTAGCGCTTATCGCCATCTTCATCGTCTTCCTTGTTCTCGCAATCATTATTTTCATTACTTGGACAATGCAAAAAGGCATGGAGAAAATCGATGCCAGTACAAACATCTTGCCTAAGGAAGAAAATAAGATTCTTAGTGAAGATCCAAACGCTGTAGTGGCCGCTTTAGTGGCTTCTATGGAGTTCTATCGTGAAACAGGCAAAGAAGTACGTATTGTTTCTATTAAAAGAATTGAGGACTAATTTATGAAGATTTATAAAATCAAAGTTAACGGTAAATCATACCGTGTTGAACTCGAAGCTATTGAACAAGTTGATACTGTTCCATTAGAAGAGAAGAAAAAACAAGAAACAAATAAGATTGTTAACACAACTGGTGCTTTAGAAGTTCCTTCTCCAATCCAAGGTCAAGTTGTTAACATCAAAGTTAAACCAGGCGACAAAGTGCAAAAAGGTGATGTCTTATTAATCATCGAAGCTATGAAGCTTGAAAACGAAGTCGTCTCTCCATTTGAAGGAAAGGTTGCACAAATCTTAGTAACTAAAGGTCAAAACGTTAAGGCCAAAGAAGTCATCGTTACTATTGAACAATAACGGAAGAAGATATGGAAAAATTTTGGAATACAATTGTAGCGTTTTTCCAACAATCCGGTATTGCGGGCTTTTTCCAAGGTTACTGGCTCAATCTTATTATGATTGTTGTGGCGTGTGTACTCTTGTTCCTCGCCATCAAGAAAGATTTTGAACCGTACCTCCTCTTACCAATTGCTTTTGGTATGTTACTTGTTAACTTACCAGGTGTTGGTAACGAGATATTCAACAAAGGTGCAACGGAATATAACTATGTTTCGTTAGCCTCTAAAGTTGGATTAACCCTAGATCAAGCCAAATATTTGATTTCTGAAATAAGACATGTTCCTGTTGCGGATATTGTTGATGAAGTCGGACTTGGATATACAGTTACAACAAAAGACTTACATGATTTAGTGATGAATGAAAACTTCTTAGCTAATGCTCCTGCTAACTTAGCGTTTACTAAAGAATTAGTTTCTGACATTGATCACTTATTCAACTATGACTATAGTGGTATCTTCGGATTCCTCTATTATGGTGTTAAATGGGGCATTTACCCATGCTTAATCTTCTTATGCATTGGTGCGACCACAGACTTTGGTCCATTAATCGCTAATAAGAAAACTATGTTATTAGGCGCTGCTGCACAAATTGGTATTTTCATCACCTTCATTGGTGCGATTGCCATTGGTAAAAACGGCTTAGGCTGGACACAATTTGATGCACGTATCGCTTCTTCTATTGGTATCATCGGTGGTGCGGATGGTCCTACCGCTATCTTAGTGACAACTAAATTAGCGCCTGAATACTTATCATCCATCGCGATTGTGGCGTATTCATACATGGCTTTAGTGCCAGTTATTCAACCTCCAATCATTAGACTCTTAACCACCAAGAAAGAAAGAGCCATCAGAATGGAAACTCCAAGAGAAGTTTCTAAGACTGAAAAGATTCTCTTCCCAATCGTGGTTACTGCGATTACCTGTTTATTAGTGCCTTCTGCCGCTCCATTAATTGGCTGCTTAATGTTAGGTAACTTAATTAAGGAATGTGGTGTGGTACCAAAGATTAGAGAAACATTAGCCAACACATTAATGTATATCATCACCATCTTATTAGGTGTCTGTGTTGGTATGACTGCTGATGCAGCAACATTCTTAACCTTAGATACAATCCTCATCTTCGCCTTAGGCATTATTGCCTTTGCGGTTGCGACTGCAGCTGGTGTCTTAGGTGGTAAGTTAATGTGCTTCTTAACTAAGGGCAAAGTTAACCCAATGATTGGTGCCGCTGGTGTCTCCGCTGTTCCTATGGCAGCGCGTGTTGTCCATAAGGAAGGTCTTAGAGAAGACCCAACAAACTTCTTATTGATGCACGCAATGGGTCCAAACGTTGCCGGTGTTATCGGCTCCGCTGTTGCGGCTGGTGTCTTACTCCTCTTATTTGCTTAATAGGAAAAACCCAAATTATTTATAAGCACGGGACAATCTCTCGTGCTTTTTGCTATAATTCTAAATATGAAAACCATCACGATTGCCGAAGCTAAACAAGATTTTGATGAACTTCTAAATGAAGTGCTCAATACATCCTCTCCTGTTTTGATAAAAACAAAAAATGGGAAAGGTTGTTATTTGATGCCTGAAAGTGTTTACAAAGGCATGTTAGAAACACTTTCGATTAAATCTAATTCAAGGATTTACGGCAAAATTAAAGACGGTGAAAAGGAAAATATCGGTTCATTGCCTTCATATTCTCCAAGTGAAGAATGGTAATTAATTAGTCTTCGCTTAAAGCGGAGGCTTTTTTCTTAGCGATTATTTATCTTTTGTTCGTCTTATTAATAGAACTCATTTTTAAACCATTGTAAAATAAGAAACCGACATGAAAAAACTATTACTGCTAACATTAATAATCCCTCTTCTACTTGTGGGCTGTACAGATGATAAATCAGACTCTACAAATAAAGAGCCTCAAAAACAAGTCACACTCACTTTTATTCAACGCCCATTTTTGAAAATATCATTTGATGATGACAGCAGCACTAGTGGATATTATTTTGAAAACAAAGTTATTATAACGACCGAAATTGTTTACGATAAAGGCTATTTCCTGACCAAAGAAGATATTGATGGTTTGTATAGAAAGATAGAATATATAATTCCTCCGTTAAACGGCGATGGGTACTTCTCATTTACACACTATGTCACTTCATTCAACGAAGAAACTGGTTTTGCTAGTAAGTTTTTAAAACCAATGGAATTAAATACCGATCTAACAATTCATTTTGGAATATATGGTTAATTAATAAGTCTTCGCTTAAAGCAGAGGCTTTTTTGTTTTACAATTAACACATGCAATATCATCAACTACATTTCCGAGAAATTGATTCTACGAATACATACTTAAAGAACACCTATAAACTCTTAGGTAACTTTACTTTTGTGTCCACTGATTATCAAAGTCGTGGTAAAGGTAGAAACGATCGTATTTGGAATAGTGAACCTGGTGAAAACTTAATGTTCTCATTTTTGATTAAGGATGAGAATCTTATTAAACAATCACCAATTATTTCCCTTTTAAACGCGATAGAGGTCGCTAAAGTGTTAGAGACATATAAAATCAAAGACGTG
>JAFZLN010000029.1 GCA_017551465.1 Bacilli bacterium | reverse complement strand
TTGTCTGCAATCCACCTTATATTGAAAACGAATCTACGATTGATGAAAAGACTTGGAAACAAGAACCACATCTTGCATTATTAGCAAAACCAGGCAACATGTTCTACGAAAAAGTACTTAAAGATTACTTAAAAATTGTCAACGATACATACTTACTATGTTTTGAAATAGGTGAGGACTTAGAAGCCACATTAACAGCGTTAGTAAATAAACACTGCAAAGGCTGTTCATTCTATTTTGAAAAAGACATGTATGATAGAACGCGATTCTTATATATAAAGGGCAAAAAGGAATAGCAAAATATCTTTGATATTACTATAATGAATGTATGAAAATAGCAATTGGTTCCGATCACGGTGGTTATGAATTAAAAGAAGGCCTCAAAAGATACTTGGCTAACAAGGGTTTTGAGGTGGTTGACGTTGGAACATATTCAGTAGCTTCCTGCCATTATCCAGAATTTGGTGCGAAATGCGCTAAACTTGTCGCTGATGGTGTTTGCAAATACGGTATTGTTGTTTGTACAACTGGTGAAGGTATTGTTATGGCCGCCAATAAAGTTAAAGGCGTACGCGCTGGCTTAGCATATAACGTTGAAGTCGCTAAATTAATGAGAGAACACAACGATGCAAACGTTATTGGCTTTGGTGCTAAATTCACAACTTTAGATGAAGCTTGTGAAAGAGTTGATGCCTTCTTAACTACAGAGTTTGCCGGCGGTAGACACGCTATTCGCGTCGAAATGTTGAACAAATTAGATAAATAATCAAAAAAGTATCGGACAAAAATCAAAAATGCCTCCTATTTAATTTATAGGGGGCTTTTTTATGAACAGCAAAAAAACTTTTAGAAGACACTTTAGAATTTATTTTAAAAACAATCATCCTTCATACATCATTGATGAAGAAGGAAATGTGTATGTTTTTCATCGGATGACGCATTCGAAAACATCAGGCGGAAGGACTAATTTGTCTTTTGACAATCCTCTTTTAAGAGGTGGAGATGGGAAGATTTATATCGTTAAAAAAGAACAAAAAGACAAAAAATCCAAATTTTCTGCTTTTGAATTAGAACTAAAACCAAATGTAGATATCTCTTTTCCAGAAATAAAAAAAGTCGGAGAAACGTCCGACACTGGAAGCCACCATACTAATAGTAGGTCTCGATACGAATCCAGCACACTCATTAAAGCAAAGAAGACAAAGAAAGGCAAGAAATAATGGCTGGAGAATTTTCATTCACTTGCCCAATTTGTGGCAACAAAGATTCTAAATACATCGGTTACAAGAATGGAAAACCATATTGTCGAAAATGCATAACGTTCCGTGGACAAGAGGCATCAGGAGATTATGTTCAACTCGATAGTGCGGAATGGACATTGAAATACGAACTTTCTGATGACCAAAAAAGATTATCAAAACAGTTGTTGGAGAACTTTCAAAACGGAATAGATAGTCTAGTTCATGCTGTATGTGGTTCTGGTAAAACCGAAATATGCATCGGAATCATTTCATATTGTATA
The DNA here is from genome assembly GCA_017551465.1 of Bacilli bacterium. Classification (GTDB taxonomy): domain Bacteria; phylum Bacillota_I; class Bacilli_A; order RFN20; family CAG-826; genus RUG14515. The sequence goes on along the minus strand of JAFZLN010000029.1, from coordinate 16,916 downwards.
AAAAATGGCTTAAGAGTAGGCTTTGCGGTTCCTAGAAGAGACGTATGTATTGAATTATACTATCGATTCGCTGATATCTTCCGTGAGAATGATTTAACAGCGGTCTATGGAGGAAATACAAAGTATTTAGAAGGCGATTTAGTACTTTTAACCACCCATCAACTATTTAGATATGATCATTATTTCGATTTGCTAATAGTGGATGAAATAGACGCCTTTCCTTTTAAGGGCAGTGAGATTCTAGAAGTCTTCTTTAAACGGAGCATTAAGAGAAACTATGTCCTTATGACAGCAACCCCAAATAAAGAAACGTTGGACTATTTTTCAAAACCTGGAAGAGCGGTCTTACAACTTTTTTCAAGATTTCATGGTAAGCCATTACCAGTTCCAAGAGTAATAAAGGGCAATGAATTATATTTAAACTACAAGCTAGTTAAAGAAGTCTCTAGAATATTGAAGAGCTTCAAACAGATTTTTATCTTTACTCCTACTATTGATTTGTCCGTTAAAGTATATAAGTTTTTGCAGTTATTTTTCCGTAATGGATACTATATAAATTCACATTCAGAAAATCGTGATGAAATTATTAGAAGATTTAGAGTCAAAAAGTATCGATATTTAGTGACCACTGCGGTTTTGGAAAGGGGAGTAACTGTTAAAGATCTTCAAGTAATTGTCTATCATGCTGACCATCCAATTTATGACTCTTATTCCTTAATACAAATAGCAGGAAGAGTGGGCCGTAAGAAAGAAGCTCCAGAAGGTGAGGTGATTTTTCTTGCTAGGGAAAATAATGAAGAAATGCAGCGAGCGATTGCAGAGATTAATGCCGCCAACAAAAAACTGCCTAGTTTGCTTTAAGAAAGTCAATATAACGGACTTTTGCAGGCTTTTTAACGCCGAAATGCCTATTTGCCAGGCGTGTCAAACGGAAATGGAACCCAAATTCATAAGTTTTCATGTTGATAACCATAAAGCTACTTCAATTTATGACTATAACCCTTTTATTAGAAAGCTTATTTACCAATATAAAGGTTGCTATGACTATGAACTGCACAAGGTATTTTTAGATAGATACGCAAGAGAAATAAAACTCAGGTTTTTTGATTATGTTGTGATACCAATTCCTTCTTATAAAAATGAAGACGAAGAAAGAGGGTTCAATCATGTTGTTGAAACATTCAAAAGCCTTGGTATCAATATGCTTAACATCATCGAAAAAACAGAGAAACATAAGCAGGCAGTAAGTACTGTTAATCAAAGGAAAGAAGTCTATAAATATTTGGAATTGAATAGCCATCCTGATTTAAGCAAAAAGAAGGTATTAATTGTTGATGACGTTTACACTACAGGTAGCACAATGAAAGCGGCAATTCATCTCGTTGAAAAGTTAAATCCAAAGAAGATTAGTGTCCTTGTTGTGGCCAAAACCAGAGGAAAACAGCTACCTAAATAACTAATACGAATTAATTTGTATTAGACAATAATAGGTGGTATTGATATGATATTTAAGCGAATGCTTGACATTCTTTTATAAAGAAAGGCACATATTTGATGTGATCGGTATTAAATAATATGGGATTTTTCGACAAAAGAGCTATTAAGAAGTATTTAAAGGAAGCTGATAAGGTTATCGCCTATGAAAGCAAAATGGCTGCATTAACAAATGAAGAATTACAAGCCAAAACACCATACTTCAGAGAATTATTAGCTCAAGGTAAAACATTAGATGATATTAAGTACGAGGCTTTTGCGGTCGCAAGAGAAGCTGCAAAACGTTGTATTGGTGAATTCCCTTACAAAGTACAAATCGTTGGTTCTTTAGTTTTGCATAACGGCGATGTCGCCGAAATGAAAACTGGTGAAGGTAAGACCTTAACCTGTACAATGGCTGTTTACCTTAACGCATTAGCGGGTAAAGGCTTACACGTTATTACAGTTAACGAATACTTATCTGGTCGTGACGCTGAATGGATGGGCCAAATTTATAGATTCTTAGGCTTAACAGTTGGTGTCAACGCCCGTACAAAGTCTACACGTGAAAAGAAAGAAGCCTATTTGTGTGATATTACATATACCACAAACTCTGAATTAGGTTTCGACTACTTAAGAGATAACATGGCGACCGATATGGAACACCGTGTTTTAAGAGGCCTCAACTTCTGTATCGTTGACGAAGCCGACTCCATTTTAATCGATGAAAGTAGAACCCCATTAATTATTTCCGGTGGTGCTCAAACAAGTGCTTCCCAATATACTGTTGCCGATAGATTCTGCAAAACATTAAAGAAAGAAGTTGACTATACCGTTGACGTTAAAGAAAAGACCGTTCACATGACTGAAGCTGGTCAAACAAAAGCAGAACGTATGTTCGGTATCAAAAACTTATACGATCCTGAATATGCTGATTTAGTCCATAGAATCCACAATGCTTTAAAAGCAAACTATATTATGGCTAGAGACGTTGACTACTTAGTGGACAATGAAGGCGAAGTTCAAATCATTGACCCATTCACTGGTCGTGTTCTTCCAGGTCGTGAATGGTCTGATGGTTTACACCAAGCTGTCCAAGCTAAAGAAAACGTCAAGATTAAGCAAGAAACCGTCACAATGGCGACAATTACATATCAAAACTTCTTCCGTTTATATAATAAACTCGCTGGTATGACTGGTACCGCTAAAACTGAAGAAGAAGAATTCCGTAAGATTTATAACATGCGTGTTGTTTGCATCCCAACAAATAGACCAATCCAACGTATTGATGCGCTTGATTATGTCTATGCACACAAGGGTCCAAAACTCGCTGCCTTAATTAAGGAAGTTAAAGAACGTCATGAGACAGGTCAACCTATCTTAATCGGTACCGTCTCCGTTGAATCTTCCGAAGAAATTTCCGCGCTATTAACACAAGCGGGCTTGCCACACGAAATGTTAAACGCGAAGAACCATGCTCGTGAAGCGGAAATTATTTCACATGCTGGTGAAAAAGGTTCCATCACACTTGCCACTAACATGGCGGGCCGTGGTACCGATATTAAGATTAACGATGAAGTAAGAGCGTTAGGCGGTTTATGTGTTTTCGGTACAGAAAGACATGAATCAAGACGTATCGATAACCAATTACGTGGTCGTTCTGGCCGTCAAGGTGACCCAGGTTTCTCCAGATTCTACGTTTCCTTTGACGATACATTATTAGTGAGATTCGCCGCTGATGGTATCAGAAACTACATCGAAAAGAACTTCGGTGACGAAGCTTTAGAAGCTAAGATGATTACTAACGTTATTACAAGCGCACAAAAGAAAATCGAAGGTCAAAACTTCGATACTCGTAAGAGCTTATTAGAATACGATGATGTTTTAGCCAAACAAAGACAAATTGTCTATGACAAGAGAGATAGAATTATCGAAGGTAGACCAATTGATGACATCATGGACGACATCTTCAAAACCGCTGGTGAATTCCTTGCTAAAAAAGGTATTCCAGCCGATAGTAACGACGAACTCATTTCTGGCGAACAATTAGTCAAAGTGGTGGAACCAAGATTCTTACCAAGTGGCACAATTAAACCAAACTTATATGATGATGCTCCAGTTGATGATATCGCACCAGATTTAGCTATCATCATTAGAGAAAGATTCGATCAACTTCTCACTGAATGGGATGTTGAAGAAGTTGATAAAGACAACATTAAACGTTCCGTGGTCTTACACTGTATTGACCAAAACTGGACCAAACATATTGACTCTATGGCCCGTTTAAGAGAAGCAATCTTCTTAAGAAGTTATGCTAATGTTAACCCATTACAAGACTACGTTAATGAAGGCTATGCGATGTTCAGAGAATGCTTAGAAATGGCCTCTGTTGATGCTGTTTTGAACCTAGTTAACATTAAACCTCAACGCCGTGTGACTATTCAACCTGAACCAGCACCAGCTCCAGAAGCTCCTGCTGAAGCTCCAGCTCAAGAAGCTGCTCCAGAACAACCAGCCGAGGACAAGAAAGACGCTGAATAATTTATGAAAGACTTAGTGACCTTAAAACAGGAACTTAGTGCTGTTGGCGAGAGAATCCGTCAACTCGGGTCTTCTCTTTGACCTCGCTAAATTAGATGCCGAGATCGCTTCGTTAACTGCAAAAAGTGAAGCAGAAGATTTCTGGAATGACAGGAATTCTGCTTTGGAAATCATATCCCGTCTCAATCATTCTCGCGAAATTGTTGATACATATCGCGCTCTTTTGCGTGGTCAAAAAGACCTTGAAGAGTTATTAGAATTTGATGACGAATCATTGCTCGAACAAATTGAAACATCATTGGATGAATTAAACAAACAATCCAAGGATTTTGAATTACAAATCTTATTTACTGGTGAATTTGATGGATTAAACTCTATTCTTGAAATTCATCCAGGCGCAGGTGGTACAGAAGCCCAAGACTGGGCAGACATGCTTTATAGAATGTATGTGTATTATGCGGAAATACATCATTTCAAAATGTCTCTTTTATCACTTGAACCAGGTGATGAAGCTGGTATCAAATCAGTAACCCTCCAAATTAGTGGAAAAAACGCATATGGGTTATTAAAAGGTGAAAAAGGCGTCCATAGATTAGTACGTATTTCTCCTTTTGATGCGAATAAAAGAAGACATACCTCATTTGCTTCAGTGAACGTTGTTCCAGAATTTAAAGATGATGCGATTGATATCACTATTAACGAATCTGATTTAAAGATTGATACATATCGTAGTGGTGGCGCTGGTGGCCAAAACGTCAACAAAGTTGAAACCGCTGTGAGAATTACCCACTTACCAACTGGTATTGTGGTTTCTTGCCAAATTGAAAGAAGCCAACTTCTTAATAAAGAAACCGCAATGAAAATGTTAAAAGGTAAATTATATTTAATTGAATTAGAATCCAGACAAAATAAACTCAACTCTATCGTTGGTGAAAAGAAGAACATTGAATGGGGTAGCCAAATCCGTTCTTATGTCTTCTGTCCATATACCTTAGTTAAGGATAACCGTACATCATTTGAAGTCGTTGATGTCAATTCTGTTATGAACGGAAACATCGATGGATTTATCTATTCCTACCTACAAATGGAAGCTAAGAAAAATACAAAATAATGGAGTTTTGCAGACTTTTATGGATGATAGCCACGTATTTGAGATAGTTTCAAAGTTTAAACCAACAGGTGACCAACCAACCGCGATTAAGGAATTAAGCGATGGTATTTTAAACGGCAAAAAATTCCAAGTTTTGATGGGTGCAACTGGTACTGGTAAGACTTTTACTATGGCTAACATCATCCAAACAGTACAAAAGCCAACGTTAGTGCTAGTCCATAATAAAACTTTAGCGGGTCAACTTTATTCTGAATTCCAAGAATTATTCCCACACAATCGTGTGGAATACTTCGTATCTAACTTTGATTTCTATCAACCAGAAGCCTATATTCCAAAAAGCGATACCTATATTGATAAGAACGCAGTGATGAATGAAGAAATTGAAATGCTTCGTACATCTGCAATCAACTCTATCTTAGAAAGAAAAGACACAATTATTGTGGCCTCTGTTGCCTCTATATATGGCTTAACTGATCCAGATGAATATCGAAACTTAGTTTTCAATGTTCGTGTTGGTGAAGAGATTAATAGACAAGAGTTTTATAAGAAATTAGTGGACGCTCAATATAAGAGAAACAATCTCGATTTAGCCCCAGGTACATTCAGGGTTAGAGGGGATGTGATCGAAATTGTCCCAGCTTCATTCTTTGATGGAGATGTTATTAGAATTGACACTTTCGGGGATGAAGTTGAAAAGATTGTGCAACTAAATCCAATGACTGGTGAAGTTAAACATACCTATCATACTTTCCCTATCTTCCCTGCATATGACCATGCTTCTACAAGAGAAAGAATTAAAGAAGCTTGCGCCACAATCAAAGTGGAACTAGAAGAAAGACTTAAATTCTTCAAAGAAAATGGCAAGTTATTAGAAGCCGAACGCTTAGAGATGAGAACAAATCAAGATATGGAAAGCATGCAAGAATTTGGCATGTGTCCAGGCATTGAAAACTATTCTCGTCATATTGATAAAAGAAAACCTGGTGAAAGACCATGGTGTTTATTAGATTACTTCCCAGAAGATTTCTTGATGATTATCGATGAGTCTCACGTTACATTCCCTCAACTTAGAGGTATGTATAACGGTGACCGTTCTAGAAAAGAGACTTTAGTGGAATATGGTTTTAGATTACCATCCGCTTTAGATAATAGACCACTTTGCTTCGAAGAATTCGAAAAGCTCATGCCATACGTTGTTTGCACAAGTGCGACACCAGGCGATTATGAACTTAAAAAAGCGGGCGGCATATCCGCTGAACAGATTATTCGTCCAACTGGTTTACTCGATCCAATTATTGAAGTGCGTCCAACTTTAGGACAAATCGATGATTTGGTTCACGAAATAAAAACCAGAGTGAATAGAAATGAAAGAACCATGGTTGTTACTCTCACTATTCGTATGGCGGAAGACTTAACAAACTACCTTAAAGACAAAGGTATCAAAGTTGTTTATTTACATCACGAAACCAAGACTTTGGAAAGAAGTGAAATCATTTATCAATTAAGAAAAGGTAAGTACGATGTCCTTGTTGGTATTAACCTATTACGTGAAGGCTTAGATATTCCTGAAGTCTCATTAATTTCTATCTTTGATGCAGATAAAGAAGGTTTCTTAAGAAGTACACGTTCATTAATTCAAATTGTCGGTAGAGCGGCAAGAAACGCTAATGGGTTAGTAGTTATGTATGCTGATAGAATGACTGATTCGATGAGAAGTTGTATTGATGAAACCAATCGTCGTAGAGGTATTCAACAAGCCTATAATGATGAATATGGAATTATCCCACGAACCGTTATTAAAGAAATTCGTCCACCAATCCATAACAGCGATGATGAAATCAGTGAAATGATTGATATTACAAAACACGGAAGCCGTATGGAAATTGAGGCGAAAGTTAAAGAACTCGAAAAACAAATGCGCCAAGCTGCCAAAGAATTTGACTTTGAAAGAGCGGCTGAGCTTCGAGATATCATTCTCGAAATAAAAAGCAATTTGTAAAAATATAGTTTGCGTTATTTTTGCGATTCTAATATTATTAGTAAGCAGCGATTAAGAAAGGAAGAAAATTCTTATGTTAAATTGGTATGACTGGATTATGTTAGCGGTTGCCGTTGTGATTATCGTTCTTTGCTTATTACAAGGCGGTAAATCAGAAGGTGCTTCTGGTGCTATTACAGGCGGTGGCTTAAACGTCTTCGTCAAAACAAAAGAAAGAGGTGCAGAAAAAGTCGTTTCTATTTTGACTCTTATCTGTGCAATCTTGTTCTTCTTTATCGCGATCCTTATTGAAATTACTGCTAAAGCTGCTTAATAGCTCGCTATTAGAGGTAAGAAAAAAGCGGAGAAATCCGCTTTTATTTTCGCTCGATTTGATTGCTTGTATAATCAAGCTCTTTTATTTCTTCTTCCTTAGGTTCTTCTGGTTGAACTTCAGGGGCTGGTTCTTCTTTCTTTTCTTCAACTACTTGGCTGGCCTTTTTCTTATTTGTAATTAAGGCTTTAATACCAAGAATTAATTCGTAGACACCGGCAACGACCAAGAGCACACCAGCGATAATAGAGGCAACGATATTTAGAACATTCTTTAAGTCTTTTTGGAAGATGATTGCTAAGATACCAGCGGTTATTAATAATACAGCGAGTATACATGTGATGATAATTAAGGCTAATTTATCTTTTTCTTTTCTAACTGTTAATAAAATGGCTTTTAATAATTGAACTGAGCCCAAAACAATCATAAAGATGGCGATTAAATAAATAATGTATTCTAAAATCATGAACTGTCTTGTGCAGAGGAATACGCCCAAGGCGATAGAAGCAGAGCCGTATAACAAACTTACTGTGATATATTTCTTTGTTTCAAAGATAAATGAAGTAAGAATGGCAAATAAACCAAATAAGAATAAGATAACGGCGACAACAATGTTTAAGCCGTATTCTAATACTCCAGTATTGTTGTTAATAGCGAACGCAATGATAACTGCGCCACCAAAAAGTAACAAAATGGATAAGATTAATTGCAACCAGACATATTTACTAAATAAACTTTTCATATAGAAATTCCTCTCGAATACTATTATAGTATTTGCAAAAGGAGAATTAATCAATTATGGAAGAAAAATTATTACGAGATTATGCGAGATTAATTGCTTTTGAAGGTGGTCATGTTGTTAAAGGCGACGAAGTTTGGATTAATGCTGGCTTAGACCAACCAGATTTTGTCACTATGGTCGTTGAAGAATGCTACAAAGCAGGCGCTAAAAAAGTTACTGTTTATTGGCATCATGACCCAGTCAATAAATTAGCTTATAAAAATGAAACAGTCGGTAGCTTAGCGACAGTCTCTCCAATGATGACTGCTAAGTTCAAATACTGGGTAAAGAAATTACCAACAGTTATTCATATCATTTCTGATGATCCAGACGCTATGAAAGGTGTTAACCAAAATAAAGTCACCAAATCCATGGCAAAACGCTATCCAAAGATTAAAAAATATAGAGATGCGATGGACGGCAAATATAAATGGAGCATCGCTGCAGTTCCAGGAAAAGCTTGGGCTAAGAAAGTCTTCCCGAAATTAAATGATGAAGACGCGATTGAAGCTTTATGGGCCGCTATCTTAAAGACATCTAGAGTGGATGGCAATGATCCAGTTAAAAACTGGGATAATCATAATGACTTCTTGGTCAATCAAAGAAAGAAACTCGAAGCTTTAGATTTAAGAAAACTCATTTATAAAGCTAGCAACGGCACAGACTTCCAAGTCGAACTCGTTAAAGGTATGAAATGGGGCGGTGGTGTTGAATTCGCTCCTAACAAAGGTCAATTCAATCCAAACATTCCTTCCGAAGAAGTGTTCACAACCCCAATGAAAGGTAAAGCCGAAGGTACTTTAGTGGCTTCTAAACCATTATCTTATAATGGCGAATTAATTGAAGACTTCGCTATTTCATTTAAAGACGGTAAAGTCTGCAGTGTCAAAGCCAGAAAGAACCAAGCTTTATTAGAAAAGATGGTCAAAATGGATGAAGGCGCTTCTATGTTAGGCGAAGTTGCTTTAGTGCCATTTGAATCCCCAATTAACCAAACCGGTTTATTATTCTACGAAACATTGTTTGATGAAAATGCCTGCTGCCACGTCGCTTTAGGTGCTGGTTTCCCAGAATTATATCCAGGTGCTTTAGATATGAATATGGAACAAAGAGCCGAAGTCGGTATCAATAACTCCATGATTCACGTTGACTTTATGGTGGGCACAAGAGATTTATCCATCGTCGGTATCGACGTCAAAGGTAAACAAATCCAAATTTTTAAAGATGGTACTTGGGCGATCTAAAGTCTTTCAATTCTAATTAATTCATTGAAATAGATTGTCTTTCTTAACGGGAGGACAATCTTTTTATTTACAGGATCGATTTTAGACAAAATAGAAGAGACGGTATTGATTTTCTCGTTTCTCCAATACTCAATTAATAGTTCTTCTCCATGGTAATTCACTAATATTTCATTAATGTTTTCAGCCTCATCAGAAGAGATACGAGGCCTTTCAGCCTTATTCTGTTTTTGATGTAATTTATTTAAATAATCTTCTTGCTCATTAAGTGATTTATAAGGAGCCCATTTTTTCATTCCACGTTCACTCATTTACGATGACCTCCTATATAGTTGTTTCTATCTCTAATTGTGCTTTCTTCTAAAAGAGAAGACGCTCTTAAGACAGAGTTTTTGCCAAACTTACTCTGTAAAGCGTCCATAGTCTTTTGCAAACTATGTCTTTTTAATTGTTCTTTATCATCTTCAAACATATTTAGTTGTTGATGAGTCGCATCCGTTAGCATGCCAAAGTTCAAACCAATAACGCGTATTGGTAAATCCTTAATATAGATGTGGTAGATTTCTAATATGGCTTTTAAAAGAACTTGGCTATCGTCAGTGGGCGCTAATAAGGTTGAACGACGTGCAAAACCACCAGCGTTCTTTGAATAGCCAATATATATTGCAACAACACCAGTCATCTTATTCGCGTTTCTCATCCTAGAAGATAATGTATCAACCATTTCTCTAATAATAGTGATAGCCTCATCTTTGTTATAATCCCTAAACAATACTTGGCTTAAAGACAAGCTCCTTTCTTTTGGCTCATATTTTTCGTGAATGTCCGCTTCATCGATACCATTTGCGTGCCGCCAAAGCTGTTCACCCATTATCCCAAACTTACTTCTTAAATAATCGATATTAGATAAGGCAATATCTTTAACGGTGAATAAACCCATCTTATTTAATTTGGCTTCGGTTCTTGCACCAATGCTCCAAACCTTACTAAGTGGAGTGATTGGCCAAAGCTTTTCTTTGACATCATCTTTTGACATACGAGCAATGCCGTTTCTTTCCTTTTTCGCGTACACATCTAGCGCAATTTTCGCTAAAAAGAAGTTATCGCCAATACCCGCAGTGGCTTGTAATCCCGTCTCTTCTTTAATTTGATTGATAATCGTGGTGACCATCTGAAGTGGTGTCTTGTTGTAATAAGGTAAGTAAGTTGTCAAATCTACGAACGCTTCATCGATGGAATAAACATGGACATCTTCTTCCGCGACAAAATGATATAAGACATTAATAACTTCTGCGCTTTTCTCTAAGTATCTTTCCATTCTCGGAACAGCGTAGATATAGTTATATTTCTTTGGCAATTCTTTAATTCTGCATCTTGATGGAATACCTTGCTTTTTAAGATATGGAGACACACTTAAAACAATCGTATTTGTGCCTCTTTCTTTGTCGGCCACGACAAGTGGTGCTTTCCATGGATCAAGACCTCTATCAAGACACTCAACGTATGAATAAAAAGCTTTTAAGTCAATGACGGCAATTACTCTCTTTTTCATAGGGGTGAATGTATTATACACAAGAAAGAATTGCCTTATTAGTCTTGACTTTTATGAATAAAACTACTCGTTTTTCTTTGACAGAAAAAATATTTTTGATATAGTAATCTCTCACTTAATTAAATGTGGTTTAATAAAAGTGGGGGATTAAAAACCATGGAAATTATCGCTATTGTCATTTCTAGTCTTGCTTTAATTGCTATCATTGTTGCAATTATTTTAATCATCAAAAACTCTAATAAGAAGGGTGAAGCACCACAGGTCGATTTAAAAGAAATTGGCATGTTACAACAACAATTAAATTCATTAACCGATCAATTAAAAACCAACATTAAACTATCTGTTAGTGAAGAAATTAACAAAGTTTTAGAGCAAACCACTAAGAGTAACGAACTAAATAATGAGAAGTTAGAACGTTTCCAAAACGGTATTACTGAATCACTTAATAAAAGATTCGATGCCCTTAATAAACAAATTGACGATAAATTAATTGAAATAAATAAGAAAGTGGATGAAAAACTTGCGGAAGGTTTTAAAACCACTGGTGAAACAATGGCCCAAGTGAGAGAAAGACTCCAAGCTATTGATGCTGCACAAAAGAACATTGAAGAATTATCTAAAGATGTTGTCTCTTTAAGAAGTGTCTTAGAAGGCAATCAATCTAGAGGCCAATATGGCGAATATCAATTATCGATGGTCCTCCATAGTGTTTTTGGTGACACTACTGGTTGCTATCAAGAACAATACACCATGAAGAAAGTCAAAGATGGCGATGATGTTAGAGCGGATGCAGTCGTCTTTATGCCAGAACCAAATAAGATGATTTGCATTGACTCTAAATTCCCATTCCAAGATTATCAACGCATCTTTGAAACTGATGTACCTGAAGAAAAGGAAAGATTAACCAAAGAATTTGGTAACGCTGTTAAGAAACACATTACTGTTATTAAAGATAAATACATCGTTGAAGGAAAAACTGCTCCTGAAGCTTTAATGTTTATTCCTAACGATGGCGTCTTCGCTTTTATCCATCAAAACTTAGATGATGTCATTGAATACGCTAGAAGTAAGAAAGTCATTTTGACTTCCCCATCTACCTTGCCTGCTATCTTAGTTACCATTAATATGGTAAGAATTGAAGTAGAAAGAAGTAAAAACGCTGAAGAAATCAACCGTCACTTACAACGTCTCGCCAAAGACTTCGAGATGTTTGGTCGTGAATGGGATAAGTTCTCCAACGCTCTTGAGCAAACAGGTAAGAGAAGAGAAGAACTTGACCATCGTGTCGGTAGAATCACCACTAAATTCCAAGCCATTAGTACTAATAGTGACTTAGATGAAGAGGTGAAACGAATAGAAGGAGACAACCGTGAATAATTATAACGATCACAACCTCATCACTTTTTCCAATAGCCTTTTAAAACATTTTGGTGTTAAAACTTTTCACCAAAGCGAACCAGAAGTTGATGCAATATTAAAAGGCCATAAGAAAGTAGTTGTCATGCTCTTTGATGGCATGGGTCAAAATATCGTTAGAATGCATTTAAAAGATAAGGATTTTATTAGAAAGAATTATCTTTGCACAATTAATTCCACCTTCCCACCAACCACAACCGCCGCAACACTTGGTTTTTTAACTGGCAAATATCCAATTGAAACAGGTTGGATGTCTTGGGCGCAGTACTTTGAAGAATATAATAGACACATTATTTTATTTAGAAATAGCGACTATAACACTGAAGAAAAATTAGAGCCAGCAAACATCGCTGAAACATTGTTACCAACTAATACCATTTTGGTATTAGTGAAGGAAAATAATGAAGACGTGGCTGTGTTTGATGTCAAAAGATATCCTGTTGATCAAAATGGTCCAAAGAACTTTAGAGACTTTGAACGCATTGTTAATAAGTCCATCAAAGGTGTTGATAAATGCTTAGGCTATTTCTATTTCGATTCCCCAGACTATGAGATGCACGCTACTGGCATTGATTCTTTCAAGGTACACCGCATTGTCAAAAGAATTAATAGAATCATCAAACGCTTAGCCAAAGCTAACCCTGATACTTTATTCATGTCTTTTGCAGATCATGGTCATATCAATGTTAAGTTCTTAGATTTCTGTGAACACGAAGACTTATATTCTTTATTAGATAAACCAATGTCTTTTGAAAAAAGAACACCAACTTTCTTTATTAAAAAAGGCACTAATAAAGAATTTGAAGAATTATTTAATAAATACTATGGCGAACACTTCTTATTAATGAGTAAACAAGAAGCCTTAGATTCCAAAATCTTTGGTGAAGGTGAAGTTAATCCAAAAGCAGTGGCCTTTATCGGTGATTATGTTGCCACTAGTATTGATGAATATTGCTTATATGCCTCAAAAGAGACAAAAGGCTTTGAATTATTCAAAGGACATCACGCTGGAAATACCGAGAAAGAAATGAAAATTGATATCTCCGCGTATAATGTTTGATTGATTTTTTACTAATTTATATTTATTATAAGAAACACTATGGGTCCGTAGCTCACCTGGGAGAGCGCATCGTTCGCAACGATGAGGTAGCGAGTTCGATCCTCGTCGGATCCACCAAGTAGTGTTATTAATAGCCATCCGTTGTGATGGCTTTTAATTTTCTTTCTCGTGTGTATATAATGTAATACGTATACATTATGAGAAAGTTTAAAATCGTTAGTTGCTTTATTTCATTTTTAGCCGTATTAACGGTTATTTCTTTATCTCATGGTGTTGATTTTAAACCCGCTAAGGCCCAAGAAGAACAAACCGTCGTTAAAGTTGGCTGGTATGAAACACCAATCGATTGGGTTGATCAATTTGGAAGAAAGAATGGCTACAATTACGAATATCAATGTAAAGTAGCCTCCTATACCGACTGGACTTATGAATATGTTGAAGGCAGTTGGCCAGAATTATTCCAAAAACTACAAAACGGTGAAATTGATTTATTGAGCGATGTTTCTTACGTTGAGTCACGTAAAGAGCACATGTTCTTCTCTTCCCTTCCAATGGGAACAGAAGATTACTATCTATTTGTGTCCGCAAATAGAGAAGACTATGCCCATGGTGACTATACATTTTTTAACGGCAAGAAGATTGCCGCTAACAAGGGAAGCGTTCAAATACAATATTTCAATGAATGGGCTGATAAAAACGATATTAATGCTGAACTTATTGAAATAACAACCACCGAACAAGAAACCATCAATAATCTTGAAAATGGTACATATGATGCCTATCTCGGAATCGATTCATATGCGAGTTACGGAGGTGTTATCCCTGTTGTTAAAGTAGGGTCCTCAGAATATTATTTCGCTGTTAATAAAGCTCGTCCTGACCTTCATGAAGAACTTGATCAAGCCATGAGCAAGATTCATGATGAGAACCCATTCTATTCACAATACCTTCATGACAAGTACTATAAATCCAATGGTGCGAATCTATTTCTTGGAAACGATGAAAAAGATTGGTTAACTGCGCATGGTAAAGTAAAAGTCGGTTATCTAAATAATTACCTTGCCTATTGTGGCAAGGATAAGAAAACCGGTGAACTTACTGGTGCATTAAAAGTATTCCTTGAATTATCATCTGATGTATTAGCGAATGCTCATATAGATTTTGAAGCGGTTGGCTACGATACTTCTCTTGCCGCCACGAACGCTCTACAAAATGGTGAAATTGACTGTATTTTCCCAGTTAATTTCGGTTATTACGAAGCAGAACAACGTGGTTTAAGCATCACTCAACCATTTGTTAGTGCTGGTGTTGATGCTCTTGTGCGTAAAGCTGACCAAAACAGTTTCTCCACGAAAGAATCGATTACTGTTGCGGTTGATAAAGATGATCTTAACTATATTTCCTTTGTTAAGGTCTTATTCCCTGAATGGACACCTGTTGAATTTTCGGGCGTTGAAGAATGTCTCAAAGCTGTTTCAAACAAAAAAGCTGACTGTTTCCTCATTAGTACTTACCGTTACAACAATATTGCTCGTTTAGTGGATAAATATAGTCTTATCTCGCTACAAACAAATAAGCAAACTGAATATTCTTTTGCTGTTAGTAAACATAGCAACGAACTATACTCAATCATTTGCAAATTGACTAACCTTGTACCTGAAACAAGCGTTAATGCGGCATTAACTTATTTCTACGCAGAAGAGACAGCGAACATGAACTTAGGTGATTACATTAGGCAAAACCCACTAGTGCTCGTGGTGATAATTGTTGTCTTTGTGACACTCATTATTGTTATCGTTGCCCAAAGACGAATGATTATTGTTCGTAAGAAACTCGACAAAGCGGAAGCTACCGCTAATATTGATGCCTTAACAGGAGTCAAAAATCATCGTGCTTATATCTTAAGTGAAAGAAGAATCTTATCTTTGGTTAAAGAAGATCCTAATTATCGATATGCCATTGTTGTGTGCGATATTAACGACCTTAAATATGTTAATGATAAATATGGTCATAACCGTGGTGACGAATTCTTAAAAGAAGCTTGTCACATGATTTGTAATGTTTACGCTGGTGTTCCGATTTATCGTATTGGTGGCGATGAATTTGTTGCCATTCTCGAAGGAGATAAATATAAAGATAGAGAAACATTCTTATCACGTTTAAAAGAATTATCTTCAATTAACGCCGAGGAAGAAGAAGGAATCGTTATTGCAGCTGGTATGGCGGAAAGAAAGAGAAACGAGAGTTTCAACGATGTTTTTAAACGCGCTGATAAACAAATGTATTTACATAAAGATACGCTTAAAAAGAAACGACCAGATCATAATTCTAGATAATTTAGCCATCCATTGTGATGACTTTTATTTTGCATATGCTTCTAGAAAAGCAAGCGGTACGCATATGTCCATGTTATAATATTAAGGATGAATTATTTCTTTAAATACTTAATTGATAACTTTATTCTTTTGTGTTGCGTAATTGTTTTAGGCATCACTTTAATAAGGAAAATAAAAACAAGAAAAAGAACAAGCGTTTACCTACTAATCATCATGGGTTTAACTCTGTTAATATCCATCTTTGATACTTTAGGTGAGTATATCGAATACGAAGTAAAAGATGTAATTGGAGCGACATTCTTTTCCGCGATTTTATATGTTTTAAGACCGTTATGTATTTTATGCTTTATCTTTTTAAGCGGGCAAAAGTTTAAGGGTGTATGGTTCTATATCTTATTAGTGCCACTCACTTTATGTATTATCGTTAATATTTTCCCATTTATTCCCGCTACTAAAACATGGACGTTCTATTTTGATTGTTCAGATGTAGATGGAAAATTACATTGGCTATCGGGTGATTTTGTTATTTTCCGTTTCATGCCACACATCGTGTCTATCTTCTATCTTGTGTTCTTACTTTATAAATCAATCAGACTATTACAAAGCAAACACATTATCGATGCATTAGGCATTATCATCTGCGCGTCAGTTGTCTCTGTTGCGACAATTATCGAAACATTCTTCAATCCAGATGGCAATATCCATTTACTTGCCACTTCTATCGCAGTGAGCACAGTGTTCTATTATTTGTTCCTTTATGAAAGAAACAACAAGATTGATGTTCTTACCGGTTTATTTAATCGTGCGACATACTTTGATGACCTTTCCAAACTAAATAGAGATATCACCGGTATTATTCAATTAGATATGAATGGTTTAAAGTATCTTAATGATAACTATGGACATTTAGAAGGCGATAATGGTCTAAAAAGAATCGCCAAAGCCATCAACAATAACGCGACAAGAAGAATGTATGCTTATCGTTTAGGTGGGGATGAATTTATCGTACTAGCGCTCAATGAATCAGAAGACAAAATCATGAGATTTATTTCTAACTTCAAAGAAGAATTAAAAGACACAAAATACTATTGTT
>JAFZLN010000028.1 GCA_017551465.1 Bacilli bacterium | reverse complement strand
GAGAATTGTGAACAACGTTTGGTTTTAGAGCCCACTACTAATTTAGTTTTGAAATCTACTTTTGATTCCACTTTTGGTAAATTGACTGGGCGATTAAGTAAAGCACCAATTTCTCTAGCAACATTGAAAATGCTCAATAAATCTGGACGATTGGCTAAAACGGAAAGATTTAAGACCACATCATCTAAGCCTAAATAGCCTAAGACGTTTTCTTCACCAACTGGAGCATCCGCTGGTAATTCTTCAATGCCAGCTTTTTGATAATCGCTTAAGTATTTCGCATCGACACCTAATTCTAATAAAGAACAGCACATACCATGGCTAGCTTCACCACGGATGACACCATCTTTGATTTCGATTTGTGGGAGTTTAGCGCCTACACGTGCAACAATAACTTTTAAACCTGCGCGTGCGTTAGGGGCACCACAGACAATTTGGGTTGTACCATATTTTTCTCCAAGATTAACTTGTAAGACATGGAGATGGTCACTATTTGGGTGAGCGACACATTCTTTGATTTCACCAATGACGAGATTTGTGCCACTAGCTAATCTAGAGATTTCTTCAACTTCGACACCCGCAAATGTTAATTTGTTGGCAATATCTTCCGCTGTTAAGCCTTCTAATGAGACATATTGACTAATGTTTTTTAAACTAACTAACATACTTAATTCCTCCCATTATTAGCTCATTTTCTTGAATTGTTTCAAGAAGCGGACATCGTTTGTGTAAAGTTTTCTAATATCATCGATGCCATATCTTAAGACCGCCATACGGTCGATACCAACACCAAAGGCGAAGCCACTATATTCTTCTGGATCATAGCCGTTCATCTTTAAAACGTTTGGATGGACCATACCAGCACCTAAGATTTCAATATAGCCAGTGCCTTTACACATATTGCAGCCCTTACCACCACAGTTAGCGCAGGTAATATCAACTTCTACGCTAGGTTCAGTGAATGGGAAGTAAGAACTTCTTAATCTAATTTCACGTTTTTCGCCAAACATCTTTTTAGCGAATAATTCTAAGGTCGCTTTTAAGTGACCAATATTAATACCCTTATCAATGACTAAACCTTCGATTTGAGCGAATTGATGTGAGTGAGTCGCATCATCATCGTCTCTTCTATAGGTTTTGCCTGGGCAGATGATTCTAACAGGTGCACCTTTTTTAGCTTCCATGGTTCTAGCTTGAACTGGGGAAGTATGAGTTCTTAATAACTCATTATCATTGATATAGAAGGTATCTTGCATATCTCTAGCAGGGTGATCCTTAGGAATATTTAAAAGTTCAAAGTTATATAAATCCTTTTCCACTTCTGGACCATCAGCGACTTCAAAGCCCATGCCTAAGAAGATTTCAATCATTTCATCTTGAATGACATAGAATGGGTCACGACCACCTGGTTCATAAGAAATGCCTGGTAAAGAGATATCAATCTGTTCTTTCGCTAGTTTTTCTTCTAATTCCTTATTTTTCAAATAAGTCATCTTCTCATCAATGGCAGAAGTAATTGCCACTCTCACTTCAGTTAAGGCCGCACCAAAAGCTTTTCTTTCTTCTGGTGGTAATTGACCAATTGTTGAAGTTAAGGAAGATAGTTCACTCTTCTTGGATAAGTAGGTATTACGCACAGCGTTTAATGAATCAACACTGTTTGCTTCTTCTACTTCTTTAAGAGCGCTGTTCTTTAGATTTAATAATTTTTCATTTTCCATAAAGGACCTCACTACAAAATCGTTATTGATTATAGCACAAAAAACCATATTACATATGATTATTTGTAATATTGTTTTATCACGGATAAGTAAAAGTATTTATTTTAAGTGATTGAGTAAGATTCCCGCAGCCACAGCCACATTCAAAGAATCGATATTATCGCTCATTTCAATCTTCACAAAATCAGTGGCAATATCACAAATCTCTTGGCTCACACCATGGCTTTCATTGCCAAGCACTAGAATGAAATCTTCATATTTTGGTAATTCATTTAGTGGCACTGATTTCTCATTTAATGTGCTGACAATAATACGCTTATTATAGTTAGCAATATCATCATAAAAGACATCGATAGCGAATATTCCACCTTTGGTGGCAGCTAGTACTTTTTCATTATATAGGTCCACTGTGCCATTAGAAAGAATCACTGCGTCATAGTTAAATGCCACTGCGGTTCTAATGATTGTGCCTAAGTTACCGGGATCAGCAATGTGATCGAGATACACTATTTTCTTATATTCATTTTTGTTCTTTCTTGGTTTGAGGTTTTCACAAATAAAGACCACGCCTTCAGGATTTTCTGAAGCCGCGAGTTTTCTAATAATTTCATCGTTTACTTTGTAAGTTTCAATATCTTGACCTAATTTAGGAAGACCAATACTAGTAAAGATGGTTTTAACATTTCCATATTTTAAGGCCATTTCTAAGTTCTTGATTCCTTCCATGAGGAAAAGACCTTTTTCTTGTCTAGTTTTTTTAAGTCTTAAACTAGCAGCATCTTTAATCTTTTGATTGTTCTTAGAAGTGATTTCGAGCATCTTAGAAATCCGCCTTTATCAATTTCTTTCTTAAGATATCATAGTCAGGGCAATATTTATATAACAAGCGATAAAAATTATCGCTATGGTCATAGACAAAACAGTGTGTTAGTTCATGCATCACCACTGAATCAATGACTTCTGGAGAATAGTAAATGAGCATCATCGCATAGGTGATAGTCTTCTTACTCCTATTATTTGTGCCATATCTAGAACGCATTTCTCTTAGCTTAACTTGATAAGTTGGAGCATTCATCATAGATGAATATTTGTTGGTTCTTTCAGTTAAATACTTTAAGAAAGCCTTTCTAAGTTTCTTATGAAGTTGTTCTCTACTATCAAAGGTCACTACTTCATCGTTAAAAGTGATACTACCTGGGAAACTAAGAGTTACTCTTTGGCCAAGAATATAAATATAGTCTTCACCTTCACCTTGCTCTTTAGCGCATCTTTTGATTAATTTATCCGCGTATTTATCTAACCCACTTTTAATCATATGCATCGGTGTTAATCTATGACAACTTATAAAGAAGGCACCATCTTTAAAACGATAATGGATATTTCTAATTCTTTTATAGGTGATATTTACGGTATATTCCTGATTGTTATGATAATAAACAAACGATTTATTCATGCCACTATTGTAAACCAAATCGTAGATATTATTAAGCATTTGTGCTTAAATATGAGCGTATGGAAAAAATCTTAATCTCAGCGTGCCTCGTAGGCGATAACGTTAAGTATAACGGTGGTAATAATTTATCCCCTAAGATTGACGCTCTTTTAGAGAAATATGAGCTTATTCCTTTCTGCCCAGAAGTAGAAGGTGGTTTAAGTGTTCCTCGTACACCTGCGGAACGTATTGGCGATAAAGTTATCAATCAAGACGGTGAAGATGTTACTGATGCCTATATGAAAGGCGCTGAGTTAGCGTTTAATATCTGTTTATTTTTAAAGATTAAGAAAGTCATTCTCAAACAGAAATCTCCATCATGTGGATCTAAAATTATCTATGATGGCACCTTCTCTCATAAAGAGATTAAAGGTATGGGCGTAACCGCTGAATACCTTAAGAAAAAAGGAATCGAAGTCTTTAGTGAAGACGATATCGATTCCCTTCTCTAATTAATAGTTTGTATCTTGGCGGTGATAATTCTCGCCAAGTTTTTTATAATAGGCCTGTTCAATTGTGCTCCATCTTACTTTAAGTAATGGGACGATATTGATAAAGGATTGGAAGGCTTTAACATAGCTCTTTTCATCTTGCTTCTTTAAGAAGATAGAACTGAGTCTATAGACTTCTAGAATTTGATTTGTGAGATCATCACTATGCTTAGTGTAATGATATTGTCTCTTACCAGCTTTAATATCAATACCTAATGATAAGAAGAAATGTAAGCCATCCACATATTCGTCTAGGACGATATCTTGTGCTTCACTTGGTTTATTAGACCAATATTTGAAGCATCTAGTGGCATTAGCGAATTCCCCAAATTCCACGAGTAAGGCGAGGATGCGTCTTTCTCTAGTGGTCGCATAGGTAATGTGATGATTATCCGCGATTCTCGCGTCTAATTCCGCTTGTTTTTGATATAAATTTGTTAAATCTATAGCCATAATTATTTAACCTTCTCTAAGTGCCAAATCTCTTCAGCGTAACTCTTGATTGTTCTATCGCTTGTGAAGAAGCTTGAGTTAGCGATGTTCATTAAGCACATCTTGTTCCAATGCATCTTATCTTGATAGAGTTCTTGAATCTTTTCTTGCGCTTTGACATAAGCATCAAAGTCCGCGAGAATGAAATATTCATCATGCTTATTCATGATTTCATCAAAGATGATAGTGAACTTATCATGACGGAAACCAGACCATGGGCCATTGAATAAGGAATCTAAAACACCTTTAATACGGTGGTCATTGTTATAGATATCCCATGGATTATAGTCACCTTTAAGATAATGTTGTTCCACTTCTTCGGCGGTTAAACCAAAGATGACGTTATTTTCTTTACCACCACGTTGGACGATTTCGATATTGGCACCATCCATTGTGCCTAAGGTAATAGCCCCATTCATCATTAGTTTCATATTGGATGTACCACTGGCTTCTTTACCAGCGGTAGAGATTTGTTCACTGACATCTGTGGCTGGGATAATTAATTCCGCGAGAGTGACACCATAGTTTTCAATGAAAACTACTTTGAGGTATTTATTAGTTTCTTCATCATTATTAATGACTTCAGCGACTGCGAGGATTAATTC
>JAFZLN010000003.1 GCA_017551465.1 Bacilli bacterium | reverse complement strand
TCTTATCAATAACACCGGTATTTTGCATTTCATAGTAAAGGTCGTTGCCTTCTCTACTTCTTTCACCAACACCAGCGAAAACGGAAATGCCACCTTTTTCGTTAGCGATATTATTCATTAATTCTTGAATTAAAACGGTTTTACCAACACCAGCGCCACCAAATAAACCGATCTTGCCACCTTTAACATAAGGGCAAAGTAAGTCGATAACTTTAATACCAGTTTCAAAGATTTCAGTTTTGACGGAGTGGTCTTTAAATTTTGGAGGTTGTCTATGGATGGACATTCTTTTCGCGTCTTTGACTGGTTCTTTACCATCGATTGGTTCACCTAAAACGTTAAACATTCTACCTAATGTTTCTTTACCAACTGGGACAGAGATAGGTGCTTCAGTGGAAATCACTTCCATACCTCTTACTAAACCTTCGGTTGGACCCATTGAGACACATCTAACAGCGTCGTCCCCAATGTGTTGCATCACTTCCACAGTTAAAGTTTTTTCACCCTCTAAAGGAATGATTAAAGCCGTTAATAATTCTGGAAGATGTTGATCTTTAAACTGGACGTCAACGATTGGTCCGACAACTTGTTTAATTGTTCCTAAGACTTTCTTTTCCATAAGTTTGCCTCCTACATATTACTGGCACCGACAATCTCGGTGATTTCTTGCGTGATTGCGCCTTGACGCGCTTTGTTGAATTCGATTTGTAAGTTCTCAAGCAGTTCTTCTGCATTCTTGGTGGCGTTTTCCATCGCGTTGCTTCTGGCTGCTTGCTCACAAACTTCGCTTTCTAAGAACTTAGCGTACACACTATTTTTTAAATAGAGTGGGACAAGAGTGTTAAGTAAGGTCTCTTGATTTGGTTCCATAATTGGTGGATAGCCATGATCACTCTTCTTTTCACTCTTAAGTGGGAGAATGACATAGTCACAAGGATGGAACACTAGTGAGTTCTTATAAGCGGTATAAATTAAATGAATTTCTTTATATGTACCTTTCAGGTACTCTTTGCTGATGAAGTCAACGATACTCTTAATTACTGCTTCATCACGAATGGAAGAATATTCTTTGAAATTTTCAATCTTAGTAAACTTACCGTCTTTATAATGGGATATCGCTTTTTTGCCCAAAATAATCGCTTCATCATTTTCTTTGATGTGTGAATCAGCGAGACGGAAGATGTTGTTATTGTAGGCACCACATAAACCTAAAGAAGAAGATAAGACGATAAAGAGATTTTTATTCGCCTTTAAGTTCAGTGTGAAGTAAGGATTGTTGCTTTCTTCGACACTAGAAAAGACCATCTTTGCGATTTCATCAATACGCAAAGCGTAATCCTTAGTCGCTAGCATCTTATTTCTCCACTTCTTTAACTTGACGGTTGAGACAAGTTTCATTGCGGAAGTGATTTTATAAGAGCCAGTAACTGACTTAATTCTTTTCTTAATTCTGGTTACTTCTTGGGCCATAAATTATCGATTCAAATTTTCAAAAAATTCTTTTAGTTCTTTTAATAGGACTGCTTCGTCCTCATTAGAGATTTGTTTGTTCTTGTTGATATTGTCTAAGACTTTGCCATTAGTGGCTTTAAATTCGTCATAAGCTTTATCTAAAATCTTACGAACGTTGTTCTTATCTAAATTATCTAAGAAGCCATTTTTAGCGACGAATAAGTCAAAGACTTGTTTGTCTAATTGATAAACGTTGTATTGTTTTTGCTTGAGCATCGCCATGAGGGCTTCACCGTGATTTAAGATAGATAATGTCGAAGCATCAAGGTCACTACCGAATTGGCTAAATGATTTCATTTCAAGATAGCTTGCTAATTCGATTTTAAGCGCTCTAGCGACTTGCTTTGTGGCTTTAAACTGGGCATCACCACCAACACGGGATACGGAAAGACCGCTATCGATAGCCGGTCTTTGACCAGCGTTGAATAAATCTGCTTGTAAGAAGATTTGTCCGTCCGTAATAGAGATGACGTTAGTAGGAATATAAGCACTGATGTCACCGGATTGTGTTTCAACAATTGGTAAAGCGGTAATGGAACCACCACCAAATTCTGGGGCTAATTTGCACGCTCTTTCAAGAAGTCTACTATGTAAATAGAAGACATCACCTGGATAGGCTTCTCTACCTGGGGCTCTTTTTAATAAAAGAGATAAGGTACGATAAGCCACAGCGTGTTTACTTAAATCATCGTAGACAATTAAGACATCTTTACCTTGATACATGAATTCTTCCGCCATCGCAGAACCTGCGTATGGGGCGATATAAAGTAAAGGTGCTGGTTCACTAGCAGATGCACTAACAACGATTGTGTAGTCCATTGCTTTGAAGCGTTTTAATTTATCAACGATTTGGGCCACTGTAGAATTCTTTTGACCAATCGCCACGTAAATACAAATGACGTTTTTATCTTTTTGATTGAGGATGGTATCAATGGCAATCGCGGTTTTACCAGTTTGTCTATCACCGATAATAAGTTCTCTTTGTCCGCGACCAATTGGGGTCATCGCATCAATCATCGTGATACCGGTTTCAAGTGGGGTATCAACACTTTTTCTTTTAATGACGCCTGGAGCGATAACTTCGATAGGACGTCTATTAGTGGTTTTGATTTCACCTAAGCCATCGATTGGTTGACCAAGGGAATTGACCACTCTACCTAATAAGGCTTCACCAACTGGAACTTCCATAACCATCTTAGTGCGATTGACTAAATCGCCTTCTTTAACCAAGGAATCATTACCTAAAAGGACAACACCCACACTATCGCTGTCCAAATTCATGACCATACCATAGACGTTATTAGGGAACAATAAAAGTTCACCTAGCATAGCTTTTTCTAAGCCGTAGACATTAGCAATACCATCACCGACAGAGACGACTGTACCGACGTCATTACTATCGATTTTGTGGCGGTAGTTTTTAATTTGCTCCTTAATAAGAGCACTGATTTCATTAGCGTGGATTTTCATGATTAAAGCTCCTTTCCTAAGAGGTCAATATTCATTTTTTCTAGTTGGTTTTTAATTGAACCATCATAGACATGGGAATTGATTACCACTTTGACACCACCGATTAAGGTTGGATCAATATGTGGGATGAGTTCCACATCCATCTGTTCAATTTGACTGATTTTATCTTTGATTTGTTTAATAGTTTTCTTTTCCAAAGGAAATGCGGAATAAATTAGCCCTTCTTTAACGCCTTTATATTCGTTACATAAAGAATTAAACGCCATGAGAATATCCTTAATCATATAGGTTCTATTGTTATCAATAATAACCTTGAGTAGATTAACAATATCTTCATCAAAATCTTTTAAGATTTTAACGGCAATATCCTTTCTTTCATTACCGCTCATGAAGCGGGAATCTAAAAGCATTAAGAAATCATCATTATCTTCAATAATTTCCAATAATGTTTTTTCTTGCTCTTGTAGCCTATCGAGTTTCTTTTCTTCAAGGCCTAAAGAGAACAATGCTTCTGCGTATGTTTGGGCAATTTGATTCATAGGTAAATTAATTCAAACGATTGATAAAGTCCTCAGCGAGTCGGGTGTTATCATCACTATCGACTTCGCGTTTTAAGATTTCTTTAGAAGCAGTTAATGCAACATTAACCATTTCTTTTCTAATGTCGTTAAGAGCATCTTCTTTTGCCTGCTCAATATCTTGTTCAGCGGCAATTTTCATGTCCTTAACTTCATTTCTAGCCTCTTCCATCATAGCTTCGTATTTCGCTTCACCTTGTTTGGTAGCGTTTTCTATGATTTGGCTAGCTTCACTTTTAGAATCACTTAATAACTTTTTAGCTTCTTCAGTTTCCTTAAGGGCTAAAGCGTGACTCTCTGCAGCTTGTGCGATTTCTTGTTCGATATAGTCAGCGCGCTTTGCAAGCATCTTTTTAACTGGCTTATAGGCGACAAAGAAGACGACAAGTAAAAGAATAATAAATGAAGAGAATTGAATGACGAAAGAAACCCAACTTGGGATTAACTTTTTAGCAATCGATGCCATTTGTTCACCAATGTTTTCCATGTTACTTAAGACATTAAGTGACATAATTCCTTCCTCCTATTATGCTTTTGTAAATAAAATCAAGATTGAGATGAGCAATGAGTAAATAGCTGTGGTTTCAACAAGCGCACACGCTAAAATCATTGAAGTTCTGAGTTTGCCATACATCTCAGGATTACGTGACATACCATCTAATGCGTGAGCACAGACAATGCCTTCACCAAGAGCACTAGGCATAACACCTAAAATAGCAATAGCAGCGGCTAAGACTTCCATTTCTTCTTCCTCCTTTCCATTGTGGATAAATCAATGTCTTCAGGGATTTCTTGACCAATGAAGATAGAGGTCAAAAGAATGAAGACGAATGTCTGGATTAAACCAGAGAATAAATCAAAATATGCATGTAATATCGCTAAAGGAATAGGCGCTAAGAAGATACCATTCCAGTTTTCAGCGACTCCAGCGACTGTTTGTGTAACAGGCATGAAGTTGAAAATCATTTCGGATAAATCTCTTAATGCATACTCCACGATTGTGAGTAATGCCCAACCCGCGATAGCGTTACCAAATAAACGGAGAGTGAGCGAAAGTAAAGGCGCCCACATCGAGATTAAGTTAATTGGTAAGAAGATTGGGATTGGATCAATGTAGCGTTTGAAATAAGCCCATTTCGTAAATCTAATGGATGTGAAGTGGATTAATAAGAATGTGGTTAAACCTAAAGATAATGGCACCGCCATATAGGTGACAGGTGAAGGTAAACCAGTTAAGCCAAAGATAAATGAGATGAATAAGTAAAGGGCGACACCCATGATAAAGCCACCAAAATTTGGCAAGGTTGTACCGACTAAATCACGGGAGAAATCATCAAAGAATTTCACACCACACTCAGCAACGAGTAAGAGGCCTTTTGGCTTTTTAAGCGGATTGTGTTTAGCCGCTAAAATGCCCACGATTAAAGAAAGGACCACAATGATAAAAATCACTATGAGTGATGAGATTAATTCACCGGGAATGTCTGTTGTTAAGAAATTCTCAAACATTTTTATCCTTTCCTATATGCGCAAGAAGGGTTAATAACGACACTACTAAGTAAGCGATAATTAAGGCTACAGAAGAAATAATATATAGACCAAGCCACCACTGTAACATTGCGAATGTGACGGCGCCTATAATTAGTAAGCCTAATCTAAGAAAGATAACAAAGATATCGAGCTTAACGGTCTCTTTGTTGTTCTTCTTACTTAAGTAAAGTATTAACCAAGCGAGGATGATGATACCCCCTCCGAATAAGACTCCGAAGGGGAT
>JAFZLN010000027.1 GCA_017551465.1 Bacilli bacterium | reverse complement strand
GTTGCCGTTTTAGCAGCGTGCAATAATACACCAAAGAAAACCTATAACATCACACTTATTAATCCAGAAGACACCACAATGGTGACAGCTAATGTCAAACAATACATCCATGACATGAGAATGCAAGAAATCCAATACAAAGCTGAAGGTGGCGATATTTATAAAATCTGGGATTTATATGGTGGTGAAGGCATTGATATCGATGAAGACTATCACAAAGTTTCAGACGAAAACAGAGTCTACCTTGATACCGGTGATGTCAATGGCAAAAACGCTACTGTTAGAAACAGCACTCCAGACCGCAGTGACAAAAACACTGGTGTTGACTTAAAGTTTGAAGTTAAAGAAGGTCACGAAAAAGAAGAATACAAAGTATTAGTTAGCCAAAACGAAAACTTCGAAGGCGCTAAAGAATACACCACCAAAGAAAACGCAGTTAATGTTAAAAACTTATTTGCCAGTACACAATATTACTGGAAAGTTGAAGCGGATGGGGAAGAATCTCAAGTTGGTACATTTACGACAGGCGACTACATCCGTTGGATCAGCGCTCGTCCATTATTCAATGTGCGTGATAATGGTGGCTTTATGACCGATTCCGGTAAGAGAGTCAAACAAGGTTTAATCTACAGAGGTGGTGAAATCACCATTAAAACATGGGGTGACCATTCCTTAACCATGACCGAAGAAAGTAAGAAAGTCTTCAGAGAAGATATGGGCATGGTCGGTGGCCTTGAAATCGACTTAAGAGGTACCGGTGATGTCGGCGATGGTTATCCATCAACAAAGAATGTCTGTGGCTTTGCCGAAGATGGCGATATCGCTTACGAAATGCTCGCGATTAAGTCATATAATGAAACATTCTCTAAAGATGGCACAGGTGCAACAAATGCCACCAAAGCTAGAGAAACAGTCGCCACAATCTTTGAACACTTAAAAGAAGCAGACCAACACCCAGTCTATTATCACTGCTATGGTGGTGCGGATAGAACTGGCACACTTGGCTTCTTAATTAATGGTTTATTAGGCGTTAGCTATTCTGATTTAGTTATCGACTTCGAATTAACTTCTTACAGTTCCATCAACAACGAACACATCAGAAGTCACTTACGTGATCACCAATACGATCACTGGCGTAATCTCATTAACTTTGTTAAAACAGATACCACAAATGGCTATGCTTATGATGAAAATGCTCCATTAAAAGACAACATCTATAACTTATTACATCTCGGTTGCAAAGTCCCAACAGAAACATTGGACGCAATCAGAGATATCATGATTGAAAAATAATCAATAAAACCATTATTAAAAACCGTCATCTCTTGGTGGCGGTTTTTTATTTCTCAATCGTTATTGTTGAAAACAATTAACTATTGAATGTATAATATCACCGGTCATATTTAAGGAGAATTAATTAAATGGCAAAAATTACATATGTACACGGCCGTGAAGTGTTAGACTCTCGTGGCAATCCAACAGTCGAAGTCGAAGTCCGTTTAGATGACGGTACACGCGCTTCCGCCATTGTCCCATCAGGTGCTTCCACAGGTGAATCCGAAGCTCTCGAATTAAGAGATGGTGACAAATCCAGATATTTAGGTAAAGGTGTCTTAAAAGCCGTTAAGAACGTTAACGAAGTTATCGCTCCAGCAGTCTTAGGCTTAGAAGCCACACAACAAAACAAATTAGATGCTCTCTTACTCAAGTTAGATGGCACCCCATTCAAAAAGAACTTAGGCGCTAACGCCACATTAGGTGTTTCCTTAGCCGTTGCTAGAGCCGCTGCTCAAAGCTTAGGTTTACCATTATACCGTTACATCGGTGGTGCTAATGCTAAAGTCTTACCAACACCATGTATGAACGTTATCAACGGTGGTGCTCACGCTGAATCCACAGTTGACTTCCAAGAATTCTTCATCATCCCAGCTGGTTTCGATACATTCCGTGAAGCCTTAAGAGCTGGTGTTGAAGTCTTCCACGCTTTAAAGAAAGTCGTCAAAGGCAAAGGTTATGAAACCGGTGTCGGTGACGAAGGTGGTTTTGCTCCATCCTGCAAGAATGGCAACGAAGAACCATTAGAATTAATCGAAGAAGCGATTAAGAATGCTGGTTATGAAGTTGGCAAACAAATCTTCTTAGGTATGGACGTTGCCTCTTCTGAATTCTATGATGCCGATACAAAGACATATACATTAAGCAAATCCGGCGAAGGTTCCTATGATAGCAAGGGCTTCATTGCTTACTTACAAAAGTTAGTCAAAGATCACCCAGCCATCATCACCATCGAAGATGGTTTAGCGGAATCTGACTGGGAAGGTTGGGCCGAACTCACAAAAGAACTCGGTGGCAAAATCCAACTCGTTGGTGACGACTTATTCGTTACAAATCCTGCCTTCTTAAGAAAAGGTATCGATAACAACGTTGCTAACTCAATCTTAATTAAAGTTAACCAAATCGGTACATTAACCGAAACATTAGACGCTATCCGTTTAGCCCAAACAAATGCTTACACCACAATGGTTTCCCACCGTTCTGGTGAAACAGAAGACGTCACAATCGCTGACTTAGCCGTCGCGGTTAATGCTGGTCAAATCAAAACCGGTTCTGCCTCTAAAACAGACCGTATGGCCAAATACAACCAATTATTAAGAATTGAAGAAGAATTAGGCGACGAAGCTCAATACCTCGGCTTAAAGGCCTTCAAAAACCAAAAGTAATTAGGTTTAACCAAAACAAATAAAGCTCTTGGACAACCAAGGGCTTTTTTCTTAGTCAAAATCCTAAATAATATAAATCCTATATAAATATATAAGGAATAAGAAAAACGCAAAAACCATAAATAAATCCCGTTATCATCGGTATTTATTGCAATAATAAATAATAGTTCTAAAATAATAGAGAGGTAGTTAATATGAAAAACATTGCTAAATACTGTCTTTTACTTTTATTGACCGGTTCAATCATCGGTTGCGCAAATAATGCTAATAGTGATACTTCTACGACTTCTCAAGTGTCTTCAACTAGTTCTGTTGCATCTTCTTTTAATCCAACCACTGATAAGGAAGATGGCTTAACTTTAGAAGCATTCAACGAAGAAGTTAACAAGCTAGGAACATCAAGAGTTAGAAAGATCAGATACACTTACCACATTGTTGAAAAGATAGTTGGTGAGTATACATACCAAGGCTTATCAGAACCAGGTGAATATGTTGCCGACTTAGTAGTGGAACCAAGAAGTGGTGATAGTAATGATTCAAATTTAGTGCTTGTCAGTGGCACCGCCACAACACAAATGCAAAAATTCTACGCTAAAGATTATTGCCCATATATTACTGCTTCTGGTTGGCTTAAATATCATGAACAACGTAGAACATTTAAAAATCAAGCGCAAGAAGGCGAAGGTTTCGAAGAAAGATTCTATGTTAATCCAATGAGAACTTGGATGATTAGTTGGGGCAATAGACCTGCTAACATCACTAGTAAAGAAGGTGATTTCTTTGCTTATGATGAATTTGATAGAACGTATGATGCAGAAGGTTATTGTACTTCATTCGTCATTAAACAATATGAAAGTATGCATGGCACAATTACTTCGCATAATAACGGAACCGTACATTACGATGGTTTTTATGAAATCACCGTTAACTGCACAATTGCATATTTAGATTAATTAAAGAATAAATAAAGAAAAAACCGACAATTGAATGTCGGTTTTTATTTTTTAAGTTGGTGCCCGGGACCGGAATCGAACCGGTACGGTATCGCTACCGCAGGATTTTAAGTCCTGTGCGTCTACCTATTCCGCCACCTGGGCACTGTTTGGTCACTCTCTGGAGAATCGAACTCCAGACCCCTTGATTAAAAGTCAAGTGCTCTACCGGCTGAGCTAGAGAGTGAAGGCTTGGCAGGGGCAGCTGGACTTGAACCAACTAATTACAGAGTCAAAGTCTGTTGCCTTACCGCTTGGCTACACCCCAACAACCTTGATGGTGGGAGGGGGCAGATTCGAACTGCCGAAACCAGTAGGTAGCAGATTTACAGTCTGCCGCGTTTAGCCTCTTCGCTACCCTCCCATCTTAGTGATGGGTTTTGCGCATATTTACTGGTGGATGCTGACGGGCTCGAACCGCCGACCCCCACCTTGTAAGGGTGATGCTCTCCCAGCTGAGCTAAGCATCCGATTAACAATGCGCCTAAATAATATATCACTTATATATAAATATAGTCAATCAAAAAATCGCCTATTTTATAAGCGACTTTCTGAACATTAAACTATCAATAGTTTCTAGTAACCTTTTTTACCTAAAAGGTGGAACATATTCTTCTTATAAACTTCAACGCCAGGTTGATTAAATGGGTTGATCTCAAGCATATAAGCACTCATCGCGCACGCTCTCATGAAGAAGTAGAATAAATAACCAAGGTTATAAGCATCAAGTTTATCTAGATAGATAACGTTGCAAGGCACACCGCCGTCTTCATGGGCCTTTAAAGTGCCCTCAAAGGCTTTTTGGTTGACGAACGCTAAGTTCTTACCTTCTAGATAATTAAGACCGTCTAAGTCCTCGTTATCGTGTGGAATGACAATGTCATCTTTTGGGTTTATTACATTGATAATTGTTTCAAACAATAATGGTGTTCCTTCTTGGACATATTGACCTAAGCTATGTAAGTCTGTAGAGAATGTAGCGCTGCTTGGATAAAGACCTTTATGTTCTTTACCTTCAGATTCACCAAATAATTGTTTAAGCCATTCACTAATTTGACTCATTTGAGGTTCATATGTGACATACATTTCTACTGGCTTATTATGACGATACATAAAGTCTCTCATCGCCGCGTATTGATAACATAAGTTATCTTTAAGTGGTTTTTCTTGGATTTCGCTTCTCGCGTCTCTTGCGCCTTTAATTAACGCTTCTACGTCAATGCCAGCGCACGCTAACGGGAAAGTACCAACCGCGGTGAAAACGCTATATCTGCCACCAATATCACCAGGTAAGACATATGTGACATAGCCTTCTTGTGTCGCTAAGGTTTTTAAAGCACCTTTTTCTTTATCAGTAGTGGCAAAGATCGCTTTTCTCGCTTTTTCTTTACCAACTTTTTTCTCTAATAATTCTTTTAACAATCTAAAAGAAATACTTGTTTCAGTGGTGGTACCACTTTTAGAAATAACGTTAATCGCAAAGTTCTTATCTTTAAGATAATTCATCACTTGGGCCACATAGTTTGGTGAGAATGTTTGACCCATAAAAATGATTTCTAATTTATCTGGACTCTTTAAACCGTTAAGGGCTTCTAAAGCGCTTCTAGCGCCTAAATAAGAACCACCGATGCCACAAACAACTAAAACATCAAAGTTGTCTCTTACATACTTTGCGTCTTTAATAATTCTTGCTAATTCTTCTTTATCGTAATTGACTGGCCAATCAACCCAACCAAGGAAATCATTACCAGCCCCTGTTTTGCTTTTAATAACTTCGTTAATTTTAGAAACTTGTTGTTCATAACCCTTTAATACATCTTCGGTTATGAGCTTATTTAATCTTAATTCGAGCATCTTATTTCTCCCCTTTTTCAATGTTCTCGTAAGCCTCTTTAATCCATGTATCTAATTTTTCTTTTAGTGGTAGGAATTCATCTTCGCTAGTAGTGGGCATTCTTCTTTGATTAGTGTGACTAGAATACATTTCTTCTTGTGGCACTTGCTTATAAGAAACCCTTAAAAAGCCGTTGTCTTTATCAATAGATAAAATCTTAACTTTGATCTCATCACCGACTGAACCATACTTTTCAATGTCACGAATAAATGAATCAGAAATTTCTGAAATATGTAATAAGCCAGTCACTCCATCTTCAAATGACATGAAAAGAGCATATGGCTTAACATTATATACTTTGCCTATAACTAATTGTCCAACTTGATACTTCATAATAAACACCTATCACCTAAAATGATAACACCAGTGTAAAAGAAAAGGTAGAAGTTTATCTCTACCTTACTTATTTGCTAAGCTAATTTCTTTTCTCTTCAATTTCTCTTGCGCTGAAATCAAATCGATTAACATTTTGACAACCTTATCCATTTCACCATTCGCACTATAATCAGCTTCAACGATGAAGTCGCAACGATTGTCATCATAAATTTGTTGTACAACTTCCTTATCATCCTTCGGATGAATGGCGATACTATGACCACCGTTTTTCTTCACAAGAGTCATACTTGGAATATCGGTCATTCCATCACCAACATAGATGATGTTCTTATATTCAACACGGTGATCAGGTGTCTTTTCGTTAACACCAGCATCATCAGTGGCTTTGATCGCACCTTTAGCGATTCTAAAGAAAAACTGTGTTTTTTGTGTGAAGTTAATTGCCATCTTTGGCCAGCAAGCTTCACCGTTTTCATCGTATAAGAATTCACAACCATAGATTTGCTTAAATTCATCAACGATGGAACAGCCTTCAACAATTTCCTTTGTGCCACTTGAGACTAAGTAGTGCTCAACGATAATGCCTTTTTCTAAAGCATATTCGTTAATACGTTTAAACCAAGTAGTGACACCAGGATAGAACTTAATAGCCTTACCGCATTCTTGCAAATATTCTTTGGTCATTTTAATGCCCTTTTCTTTTGCAAATTTAATCATGCAGTACATATAAGAAAGAATTCTTTCAACTTCGTATTTTTGTGATAGTTTTCCAGTTTCGCCCCAGAACTCATCAGGAGTCATTCCAAGGTTAGGAATAAAGGTGTAATTCTGCATATCGGTAGTGGATAAAGTTTTATCAAAGTCATACAGAATTGCGACGATTGGTTTGCCCATAGTTATAACCTCCTTTAATATTATCTCAAAAATGATAATATTAGTCAACTTTATGTATCTCACCTACA
Source organism: Bacilli bacterium (assembly GCA_017551465.1). GTDB lineage: Bacteria > Bacillota_I > Bacilli_A > RFN20 > CAG-826 > RUG14515. The sequence goes on along the minus strand of JAFZLN010000027.1, from coordinate 2,102 downwards.
GACAATGTGCTAGAATTCTCCTATGGAATTATTTCTACTCATTCTACGTAATACCGCGATTGTTTTAACAGGCGTCTATCTAGTCTTTGTTGTTCTCGATGTGATTTTTGTGGTGTCTTTTTCCTCAATCCTTGCTCACCACGATAGCGATTTATCCCTCATTCTTACAAACAAAAAAGATAACATTGATAAACTCGTTCTCTTATTAAATAAACACAATGTGAAGCTAGACAAGAAGAAACTCGAAGAGTTATCTAACTTTGATTTAAAAGCCGTGGAACATCAAGATGGACAAGAGGCCAAGAGTGCTAGAGAACTATTAACCTCTATTTCTGAGTATTTCCTCTATGTCGCTAGAGATAATGAAAAGGTCTCTAACGATAATGAATTCTTTGAATTAGAAACCAATATTGATGAGATTGAAAAGATCTATCGTCAACACGTTGTTTTATATAACGCTGATGTCTTAGGCTATAACTTCTGGATTTCGTTCTTCCCAACACGTTTTATCTATAAGATATTAAAAAGAAAAACAAAAGATATTATTTCATAAAAAATAAAAGGTGTTTTCCTTGTATAAGTTTAACGATTTTCATAAAATAACAACCGAGTGGTTGTTTTTTATTAAAACAATCATTAATTAAAAAGCCTAATTCCTGTTCATATATATAAATAAAGAAAGAAGGAAAAAGTATGAAAAAAGAACCAATTAAGTTCAGTGATTACAAACTCGTGATTCCTAACATGAGAAAGTACATCAAAAAGATGGAACAATTCATCAACGAATTAAAAGCTTGTGATAACGCTGAAAGCGCTAGCAAAATCATTAAAAAGTTAAACAAGTTTAATAGTGAAATTGAAACACAAGTTTCTATCATTTATGTCTTATATTCTTGTGACACAACTAATCCAGAATACGCTAAAGCGCAAGAGTATATAGATGAAGTTTCTCCAACATTCTCTAAATATGGTCAAGCTTTGCTTAAGGTTTTAGCTGCCGCTCCATATCGCGCGGATTTAGAAAAGAAATTTGGTAAGTTCTTGTTCAAGAAATATGATATTTCATTAAAGACATTTGATGAAAAGATCATGCCTGAACTTGCTAAACAAAACAAACTCACTAGTGAATATGATTTGATCTTCGGTAGTGCGCAAATTGATTTTAGAGGCGAAACACTTAATCTCTCTCAACTTGGTAAATATTTACAAGATAGCGATAGAGAAACAAGAAGAGCCGCTGCTAAAGCCATGGATAAATGGTTAGGCGAAAACGAACAACGTATTGGTGAAATATACGGTGAACTCGTTAAATTAAGAGATACCATGGCCAAGAAACTTGGTTATAAGTCATTTATTGAACTTGGCTACTATAACTTAGGTAGAACAGACTATAACGCTGATATGGTTAAAGTCTATCGTGAACAAATCGCTAGAGAAGTTGTCCCAGTTTGTAACAAACTCTATAAGCAACAAATGAAGAATCTTGGTATTAAGAAACCTCAATACTATGATTACAACTTAATGTTTAAGAGTGGTAATCCAAAACCAGCGGGTGACGCTAAATACTTAGTGGCCCAAGCCCAAAAGATGTATTCATCTTTAGGCAAAGAAAGTAAAGAGTTCTTTGATTTCATGGTCAAATATGAACTCATGGATCTCGAAGCCAGAAAAGGCAAAGCCCCAGGTGGTTATTGTACTTACTTCCCAGATTATAAATCTCCATTTATCTTCTCTAACTTCAATGGCACACAAGGTGACGTTAATGTCTTATGCCATGAAGGTGGTCATGCTTTCCAAGCCTACTTAAGTAGTGGTATCAAAGTTCCAGAACTTATGAACCCAACATTAGAGGCTTGTGAAATCCACTCCATGAGCATGGAATTCTTTGCTTGGCCATATATGGATGATTTCTTCGGTAAAGACGCTGAAAAGTATAGATATGCCCACCTCGCGGATTCCATTGAATTCTTACCATATGGTATTACCATTGATGAATTCCAACACTGGGTTTATGAACATCCAAACGCCACTCATGAAGAAAGATGCGCGGCATATAAAGAAATCGAATCCCGTTATACTCCACATAAGAAGTATGATGAATG
>JAFZLN010000026.1 GCA_017551465.1 Bacilli bacterium | reverse complement strand
GAAGAATTACTCCACACCTCTTATGTCTCTGATAGAGAAAGATTCCCAGATAAAAAATAATAAAATTATTTAATGAAAAAAGCATCGTCCGTATTTCTTCCTCTACTAACTATCTTAGTAGCGTGCTCTAAACAAACGAGCACTGTTATCTACCATGATATTTTTGATGAGGTAAGAAATACGACATATGATGCGGAAACCGCTGAAAGACTTTCGGCTTCTTTCAGCAAAATTTGTGTTGTTTCAAAGTATATAATTACCGGAACTAATTACACAAAAGTTGGTTCGGTATGGCAACAAGGTAGTTCAACCACCAATATCAACTATTCAGAAACCATTCTTGATAGTAGAGAACCAAATCCTTCGTTTCAATATTCAACTGGAGAATGTGATGAAAACGGAGATTATAAAGAAGCGAATATGAACATTAGATTTTGCTTTAGGAAAATAAATGGTACATTCACTTTATTGACTGATAATGGCATTGATGGTTTCTTTATTCCAAACATGAATGAAATCTATCAAAGAGTGTATGATTCTCCATTTATTTGGAATGCCTCATTTTTTGCGGGAACAACCCATTTTTTAATTGCTAATGAACAAGATCTTTATATGTCAGATGCTGCATTAGAATATCTCACCACCTCATTTTCATTTGAACCAGATCCAGAATTTGACTCATCTTTGAGAATCGTTGGTGGTGATGAGACAAGATCTTTCACAACCATTGTAGGTGATACGTTGGTAACATATTGTGTTAAACAATATGAGGCAACTTATGGATGGACTAGACTTTTGCAATATTATGATGTGACATTTGAAGTCACACACCAAACCAGTTCGACAGCTAAAATTGTTTATGACATCCAAATACATAACAATGAGAGTGAATACTCTGGTCGGCACTTAGATTAAGGAGATAATTATGAATCGAAAAGTATTATTAACTATACCAATGGTCGCTCTTTTATCATCATGTGGTATTTTTGGTGGTAAAAAGAATAACGACGCACCTAAAAACGATGCGTTTAGCAAAATTATCAAACAAATGAACATCTCTCAAGCGACAAAAGACGAAGTCTCTCAAGAGTATGATGAATTCGAATTTATTGCATCAGTGTATTCGGATAAAAAGAGTTATAGACAACTAGATGACGGATCATGGGAATTGCTTGGCTCATCAGGCACATATGATGATTATTACAAGACCACTTGTGTTCTACATCCAGAAAACGCAAACTGTGCATTTTATAAGGTTTATAACTACGGAACAGAGACTCAATCTGATTCTCAAAAATTTAAAGTGGATTTAGATGAAAACGGAGAATTTGAATATGTCGGTTCTCATTCAGACGCTCCAAGAAATCCTAAAGATGCATACTATAACATTTACAACTCAGTGTTTGCGTGGAAGACTTCACTTTTATGTGGGGCAACTGAATTCCAAAATGATACCTCATGGTCAAAAATTTATTTTGTACAAAAAGTTTTGAATGTTCTTACCAAGAATTTTGAATTCAATCAACTTGAACCAGGTACATTCACCATTTCAGCACCTCACCCAGCTTCATATAGTTGTAAAGATTTCCAAATTACATTGCACAACTTTACTGCTAGATATGAAGATTATTTATTAGCGCAATATAGTTTTGATTTCACTCACGAATTTACTTTTGGTAATAAGAATGTTAACCGCTACACAATTAACGTTTATAACGTTGATTATTTGAATAGATAAGGAGATTTATGAATAAGAAATTATTACTTGCCTTACCACTTGTTACTCTATTAGCAGCGTGCGCTTCAAAGCCTAATGGTGGAAGTTCCGCGAAAGATGTTTTCACTGAAGCGAGAAAAAGAGTGACATCAGAAGAAGTGAAGCAACAGAAAAGAGACTCTATCCATAGATTCACCCATGTCATGAGATATGCATTTGAATATCAAGACTTTGTCTTGGAAGATGGTGAATGGGTTTCTCATGGTCTCCCATACACTAACTATCTCTATACTAGAGTGAGTTATAACGGAACATTAATGAATCCTCAAGTGTCGCTTGAGACACTTTATAGTAGCACTTATGTTCCAGGTGATTATCAACTTCAATTTTCTGTTGTTAAAGAGTCTAATGGATATAGTTTCTATTCAGGTGGACCAGGCACGACTTATTTAAATGATGCTGAAGCCATCTATACAAAGTTATATAATTCGATTTTCTCATTCGAGACTTCGTTACTTTGCTCAGCGCATCATTTATCAATCTTAATAGATCGTACATTTGATATGCCTCAAGCTGGGCTCAATTATTTTAGAGATGTCATGAGCATTGAAGAAGCTTTTCCACCTGAAGAACCAAGCGCAGGTGAATTTGGCATCAAAATCGAAATGATGAATGAAAAAATATACACATCAAAAAATGGAACAACTTATAAGATTCCAATGTTTGGAGTGCATTATTTTGATTATTGTGTCACAAGTTATTCCGCTAATTTTGTTGTTAATAAACAAACCGGTTCAGTTACAAGAACCGAGACTTCTGTGTTTATTGATCAACAAGATTTAGTTATTGAATAAAATTATTAACAATTTTGGTCTAATAAGGAGGAATTATTATGAAAACCAAAAAATTATTATTAGCGTTACCAATGGTCGCTATCCTCGCTGGATGTTCTAGCCAATTAGATGTCTATAGAGATATGTTTAAAGACGCAAGAAGTCCATCCGATGAAACTAAAGCTGCGGCTCAAGAAGCATACGGCAAGGCTTACGTATGTAATGGAGAAAAAGTTAGTGTCTTTACTGAACACAGCATTGAAGTGGCAAGCTTCACCAAAGGCTTCCATGTTGATGTTGAAAATGACGAAGAAGGCCAATACTATCACGCTCTATACACATTAGGAGAAGAAACAATTGTCAGCCTTAATTATGATATTGAATCTGGCCTATTTAACGGCACAGTCCCAGAAGGCACAAATCCTGATCATGTCTTTAATAAGTTCCGTGATTTAGTCTTTGACTGGAATGGACATGTTAAGACTGGTGTCTTTGATGTTGCTCCATATCAATTTGATACTAAATTATTAAATGTCGTTTCTCGTAAGACCAGAGTGATTAACGGCAAAGTAAGTTCAGGCAACTTTGCACTTAAATTACAAAGCCCAGCGTCATACACTGATGGAGAAAACTTATACACAGTAACTGCTTATCAAGTTTCTTATTCAAGTCACTTAATTAGATCATATTCCTGTTC
>JAFZLN010000025.1 GCA_017551465.1 Bacilli bacterium | reverse complement strand
AGTTTTTTTCTCGTCTAATTGATGAAGAAGGAGTTAAACGTATGTTAACTGAAACTCAACGTCGCGTACAAAACGCGTTCATCATGGCAATCATTGCTAATTGTAGCATTGATACTATTGGACTAATCGTGCTGTATTCATGTGCTTTTGTTTCACCCTATTTTAATGTCTTTGCCGGTTTTATTGTGGCGGCCTTAATTCTTGCAGCGCCAATTGTCTTATCTGCTGTCGCCTTATCAATGCTTAGAGGGATTCAATCATATGAACTATACGGCAAATATAAAGTCTTCTACGTTATTTCACGTATACTTTCGTCGGTCACATTAGTCACAACTGCTATCGTAGCGTTCCTAGTTCTTATTGCTGTTAGTGTTGCAGCCTCTTTATATTAGGATCTTAGATAACGCGTAGATTTTTTAGCAGTTTAAGCTTTTTATTACGTCTAATAAGTGAAAGGAATTCAAAACCATGACTAAAAAAGAAAACAATGCACAAGTTGCGTTTATATTAGCGATTATCGCTATTAGCGTTCTATGCATGCTCGCTATATTCCCATCATTTTTCTCTAATTATGGAGATACAATCACAAGACTTACTATGCTCTTTGTGCTCTATCCTTCTCCACTTGTTCTAGGCATCGTTGCATTAGCCTTAATCAGGGATTGCGCTGGTGGAGTAAATGGCAAATATCGCGCCTATTATATCATCGCTAGAGTATTTTCAATTCTTTCCGTTATCTTTGGCTCAATCGCGGTAACTGTCTATTTCTTTACAAACGTTGTCAGTTACATATTCTAATAATCTAGTTAAGTATTAACATTTAAGGCTGTCTTTGTTCCTTGCAACAAAGCAGCTTTTTGTTTAATTGCGTTTAAAACAGAAACATTTACAGATTTCAGTTTTCTGTATCTTTTTTATTGATTACTGGCGAATTTTTTAACAATTTTGTCATTTTATTGTCATATTTAGAATATAAACGACTAACTTTAGAATTTATCGAGGTTTTTTATTCTCAAGAGGATTTGATTATGGCAGAAATAACGATTACCGCGCAGGTGTGGTGGGTGAGAACTCCGAATGTTGTCACAGCGACTCATCCATTAAGAAACGTTTTTTGTATGTTGACAGTAGTGGCTATTGTTCCATATATCACTCATGGTTATTTAGATGATGATGGGTGCATAAAGATAAAGGTCGATTCCAAGAATCTTGATTTGATGAAACAATTAGGACAAAAAGTTTATGCAGTCATCAATTTGATGCCAAACACTAAAGACTGTAGCGTTGTTTATCGCGAAAACTCCAAAGATAAATACAATTCAGTCATACTGCAGGAAGAAATAAATCTCGAAGATAAGAAGGTCGACTTCTCCTTTCACTTGAGCCCGTTAAAAGGCTATGAGTACCCAAATGATCCAAAGACATTCACAGAACAATGTGATCGCCGTCGTTTGGTAGTGGCTTCCATTATGCAGTTTGGTGCTAGGTTCATTAGGAGCAGACTAAATAAAATTCCTTGCCATGTGAAGTGTTATTATCCAAAACGCTACGACGTTGTTGACACATCGTATGCTTTGGTTTCTATCCATCTTGGGGAAGAAGATTATCTTTCTCCAAGAACCATCCTTCATGAATACGGCCATAAATGCTATGGCATGTATAGGACTTATACAAGAATTCCAATAGCTGATCATTCCGGTGAAGTAGATTTGACAGCGGGTCATCCTAAAACAAGAGGCATTTATACGGCCTTTATAGAAGGTTTTGCACATTATTTTTCTTATCGAGTATTGTCTACATATGTTGAATATCTAAAAGAATTTGATGGAGTTACAGCCGCAATAGAGGAAAGCGAATATAACCGTTCGCAGGCTCCTGTCTGTGGTGAGGCCAATGAAGATTCTATTGCAAATCTATTAATTGATATGAGCGATCCGATTAATGAAAAAGAAGAAACTTATATTAACACCACAGAGAGAAGCGTCTTTGGCAACTGGCTTGTTCGACATGAAGAATTATCAATCTCGGACAAGGCTATTGTTGAACTTATTGCGGAACAAGATGACCAAAATCTTTATTCTTATTGCCAAGCTTTCTATAAGAAATACCCACAGCACACAGAAGCTTTCAACAACATTCTTTCTATGCAAGGCATTGCTCCGAGTGATGTTTATGCCATGAGTATTGATGATGAAAAAGTGTTAATTGGTTGGAAGGCAGGCGGTACATTAGAAAGCCAATACTATGATGATGACAAACTAAGCGAAGATAAAAAGATTTGCAAAACTTATCAAAGGTTATTTGATGTAAAAATATATGATGCAAAGTTTAATCACTTAGAAACATACGTCAGCGAAGGTGGTCTTTGTATAACGAGTTTTCCATATGAGACCATTAAAGACCTCAATAAAGAAAGTAACTACTTCTTAATCAAAATCAAAGGTTATTGTCTGTATAGGCCAAGAACAGAATATGAGTCTTCATATTTCCGCATTAATTTAGAATCATATTCAACAGATAAGGAATTAGTCATCATTCCCTCTATTCTTAACAAAATAACTTCAGGCCATAAAACATCGTACACTATTGGCAACGACAGCATGGAAATATTACATTACGACTGTAGCTATGATGATTACTGCAATATGTTTATGGTAGATGAATACTCTCGTTTTGAAGTAAACTTCAATGACAATAAATTTACAAGAGTACAAGTAACAATGACGGATAGACCAACTGGT
>JAFZLN010000024.1 GCA_017551465.1 Bacilli bacterium | reverse complement strand
GGATTATAGTTATTACCGAATGCCTTAATAGTTAAATGCATCGCATAATATTCTGTATCCATTAAGGCGACAGAAGAATCAACAGCTTTGCTTAAGTCTTGATAGGCTTTGATATCACCAAGTTCATTTTTTAATGTTTCAAGAGCGGTTTCTCTTCTTTTTGTTTCAAAACTTTCTTTAATATAATTAAAGATATATTCATCATCACCAGTGACTACGAAAGTACGGGCTTGATCAGTTAAATAATCAGAGGCTGATTGGACATCCATCGCTGATAGTTTTAAGTTGACATAATCTTGGGTGGTCTTTTTGACATTCTTAAATTGAAAAGAAAGCATGTACAAAGAGACGATTAACATCGCGACAATGACAATACCAAAACCACCGAGAGTCCAACCGACGTTTTTAATGGATAGGCTTTTTTTATATTATGGCTGATTGTTTTGCATAATTAATAATCACAACTCCGTATATTTTATATAAGAATTGCGTTTATTATCAATATTTAGTGTGACATTCTTACTTTTTAGCGCCTTTTTCGGTCACTAGTTTGCCTTTGAACCAGCAACCATACATGCCTGGTCCACAGCAAACTCCCACGATTGGACTAATGATATATTCTTCAGTTTTAATTTTTAATTCTTCTTCAATGCGTTTCTTTAAATACGCCTTAGCGTCCCCTGGCATTGTTTCGCCTAAATAGACGACATCAGTGATGCCTTCCACCATGTTATCTTTAACATAGTTAAAGCATTCAATCATGGCCTTCATTGGGCCGTGTACTTTCTTAAATGTATAGTTATTGCCATAAATGTCCGCCATAATGAGTGGCTTGATGTTTAATGTATCAGCAAAGAAAGCAGCGGCGCCACTCACTCTACCATAGGCTTTTAAATACTTGAGGGTATCAATGGAACCAACTTGATGGAAGTATTGTTTATTGGCTTCGATATATTCATAGACTTCCTTGATGTCTTTTCCTTCTCTTTGCATTTTAGCGGCTTCCACCACCATTAAACCTAAGGCCATTTCCGCACGGCATGAGTTAATGCTAAGAATGGTTCTTTCTGGGTATTTTTCTTGTAGGTCTCTTTTGACTAATTCGAATACTCCTCTTGTGCCACTTAAAGCATCAGTGCAAGCGATATATAAGATATTAATGCCTTTATCTAAATACTTTTCACATTTTTCAGTGAACTCCGTTGTGGTCACTAGTGAGGTAGTAATCGTGATGTTTGGATCTTTAACCCAAGCATATAGTTGTTCTCTTGAGAATTCTTCGTAATCTAAATCGCCATGTTTTTCTTCACCGGCGACATTTAAACCCATACGGAAATATTCAATACCGTACTCTTTTCTTAAGGCTTTAGACATGCCTGAAGAGGTGTCAGTAAAAATTTGATAAGCCATATTAAACTCCTATGCAATATAGAAAAATCATAACATACCTATGCAAATATGCCTATAATATTGCGTATGCCTGTCAGCATTAGCGAACATTTTACATTTAAAAAGATTGCCAGAATCACCATCTTCCCAATCATGTTGATGGTCTTTATTTCGCTTTACTCTGTTGTGGATGGCTTATTCATCGCTAACTTCGCTAATAACGATGCTTTTGCAGCAGTCAATCTTATCTTCCCATTCATTATGATTATCGGTTCCATCGGTTTCATGCTTGGGACAGGTGGTACCGCTTTAGTATCTAAATATTTAGGCGAAAAGAAAATCGAGAAGGCTAATAAGACATTCTCAATGATTATCTACACAACGATTGCTTTTGGTTTCTTCTTCTCTGTCTTTGGAGCGTTGATGGTTAAGCCAGTTGTCTTAATGATGGCGCACTTTAGCCAAGATAGCACTGAAGCGATGATTGACTACGCGGTAATGTATGGTCAGCTCATGATGTTAGGTCAAATAGCATTCATGCTACAAAATGTTTTCCATTCTTTCTTCATGGTCGCAGAAAAGGGTAAGATGGGTTTCTTATTTACCCTGTTAGCAGGCTTAACCAATATCATCTTTGATGCTTTATTCATTGCGGTCTTAAAGATGGGTATTATCGGCGCCGCTTTAGGCACAATCTTAGGCTATGTTGTCGGTGGTATTGGACCACTTCTATACTTTGTATTTAAGAAAAACTTGCCAATTAGATTAGGTAAAACACGTTTAGATTTCAAAGACTTATTCCAGGCTATTTATAACGGCATGAGTGAGTTTATTTCTAATATTGCGATGAACTTAGTAAGCGTGATTTATAACGCTCAACTATTAAGAGCCTATGGTGTGAACGGTGTCTCAGCCTATGGCGTCATCATGTATTTATCATTCGTGTTCGCCGCAATATTCATTGGTTATTCCATTGGTATGGCCCCACCGGTTGGCTATAACTATGGCGCTCAGAATAAAGATGAACTTCACAATATTCTTAAGAAGAGTTGGACTTCAATGGGTGTTTTAGGCATAGCCATGTTTGCCCTTTCCCTATCTTTAGCAGTACCTTTTGCGCATTTATTTGGGCATGGAGAACAAGAACTTATTAATCTTATTATTCAAGCGGCAATCATTTATTCTTTTGCCTATTTAGCCTTAGGCTATTCAATGTTTACTTCTGCGTTCTTTACCGCACTTAATAATGGAGCGGTCTCGACGATTATCTCTTTATGTAGAACTTTAATCTTTCAAATCGGTTTTGCGTTCTTATTCCCAATTCTATTCGGTGATCAATCCTTATGGTGGGCGTTAACCGCGGGAGAATTAATTAATGTTGGTTTAGGAACGATATTCTTAATTCTCAATCGTAAGAAATATGGGTATTAAAAAAGTGGCATCCGAGGATACCACTTATTTTTTAGTTTTTAAACTAACTAGGCGTTTGGCACAAATTTGAAGAAGTCAATGTTTGGAGCTGTATTATCTTCACCAATGGCTTTAACTTCAATGGTGTTTTCGCCAGCTTGAAGTGTGACATCACCTAATAAGTAATCGGTGAATGTACGACCACTGATGGCGAAGTCATCAGCGATAGCAACAGCAGCGTTATTGACTTTAACTTCGATAATGGCCTTTAAGTTATCAATATTGGCTGTGCCATATTGACCACCCGCTCTACCATTAAGGTAAAGTTTGTAAGAACCAGCGTTAGCGGCGTTGAACTTAACTACCAAGACGGCTTCAGCGGCCCATTGCGCTGTACATGTTTCGCCTGTGGATGTGCTTCTCTTGACGATTGGTGTATCAGCTTCTGCAATGGCAGCATCATTACATGTACCGTCTTCGGCTTGGGCTCTAACTTCACCCGCAACAACCTTCTCAGTAACGATGATGTGTGCTTTTGTGGTCTTATAGCCATCTTTTGTAATGACGATGTCTGTATTACCTTTAGCAACACCAGTAACTAAACCAGTGTTTTCATCAACAGTGGCAACTGATTCACTATTTGATCTATATTTAACACCTTCAACATCAACGCGTAATTGGACTGTGGATTCCGCTTCGATTGTTAATTCAGTTTCAGCGTTTTGCACAGTAATAGCTGGTTTTTCTGGTGCTGGAACAGCAGTGATTTCTGCTGCGGTATCGGAATAGACTAATAAATCATCTAAGTAAGGAGCATTACCTTTCATAGAGATTTCTAAGACGTTGTTACCTTGGACTAAATCAAATTTTCCAAAGGAAACACCGATAAATGTGTAGTTACCAGAACCATCACTATCAGATGTGAAATTGACTTTGCTTAAATCAATATCAGCGTTATTGAGTTTAGCGGACATGATTTCACTTAATGGTTCATAAGAACTATTATGACCCATTGTGATTAATAATTCGGCATTGATAGCCGCACTACTGGTAAATGTTAATGTTTCTTTATCGCCATCACCGAAGTAACCGACGCATGTACCATCAGAGGCACTACTCTTACTGTAGATAGGTGTTTCACCTGGGCCACGATTGCTGTTTGTCCATTCGCCGTCAGCGGAATAGTGATCAGCGACTTCAAAGTGTAGTGTTGCGATTGGAGGTTTTCTATTAACTGTGACGTTTAATTCACCAGTTTTAAAACCATCCTTGCTAGCGGTAATCTTAGCAGAACCTGGGGCCACTGCTGTAACTACGCCATTTTCAACTGTCGCAACGGCAGCGTTTGTGGATGCCCATGTGACGCCTTCTTGGTCGGCTTTCACTTGACCTGTTTCACCAACAATAAGTGTTAGTGATGTTTTGTCGTCAGCAGTTTTCACAGTAATTCTTGGTAACGGTGCTACTGATGACGTGGTTGATTGACCACTCTTTCCCCCTTCGTTTGGTCCTGTGCAGGCACCTAAAGACAATAGTAAACCTACGACAGCGATAGGAAAAAATCCTTTCATGATTTTCATTATCATAACTCCTTTTCTCTCTTTAAGGTTTGTTAAACACACCTTAAAAAAGTCACGATGCGTTCAAACAAATCTCAATTTAGCCCCATTATAACTTGTTTTTAATAAAAACATAAAGAAAAAAGTTAAAGATAGCATGGTATATCCAAAATAAAATATGATTTTTAGCGCTATTTAATGGAGCTTATAAGCCCTATGACTAGCATCAATGTCACCATGATGCCAAGGAAGACGAAGATGAAGACGATGCCTACTTTAGCGTTGTGATCGAGTGTATAGCCAATCTTGTCTTGTGGGATGTTGAGTTCTTCTTCTGATAAACATGGAATATCGTTTGCTTCAAAGTATTCTTGAAATCTCTTATAGTCCACTGGTGTGAGATAGATGATTGTGCCACTTTTGGTTTTAATGACTAAAGCGTCGACCATTCCACCATTATATGAATCCCAACTTTTGACTTTCATGGATCTAAAAGCTTCCACAGCTTTAACATTGAAAATATCTTCCCAATCCGCAGGAGAATAATATCTAGTGTGGGTCCAATATGATTCTCCTCTTTTAAAAGAGAACATACCTTTATTAACCCTTAAGTGGCCGTTTACATAGGTTTTGTTATTGATTTTAACCGTGGCTTCACTTTCAAGATATTCAGGAATTTCTTTTTTCTTCTCCACTGCTACTGGTTCAACTTCTTTCATTTCCACAGGATTAAGAATTGCGTCGCCATAAGCGTCGATCTTATCCTTATCGGTTAAGTTATAACCACAGTGAGGGCAAACTGAAATAGTATCAGACATTGGTTGTTTACATTCTGGGCATCTAATTAATGACATAACACTACCTCCATTCGTGATAAATATACAGAAAAATACATAAATATTCAATAAGAATCGTCCAAACTTTATTAAAATTTAAAAGGCGCCTTTTTAGGCACCTTATTTAGAACGTTGGACCGTTAAAATCATAACTGACTCCCGCTTCTGAGATGATACGCACTTCTTTGCTTAAATCGACGTAAGCATCTTCCCCAAGAACATAGCATTCGATAACCATGCCTCTTTCTAAACGATAGGAATTACGGTAGTCTAGCTGCACTCTTAGTTTGTGCTCCTGATTGGAGTCACCTTTATAACTGATGATGATGTAATGAGTGATATGCGCGTGGTTTTGACGGCTGGTCATATGATACTTTTCTAAAATAGTGCCTGTACTCTTATGGCCGTTTATTAAAATACCACGACCTTTGATACCTTTGGCAAGGTTGATTGCTCCCACTCCCACTGTTAAAAAGGAAATTAAGAAGAATACAACCGTTGGGGCAATAAATATCGCGTTCATTTGTGAAGAATTGCTTCTAAAAAGCATAATAAATGCAAACATTCCAAAGGAAAAGACAACTAGTCCTATCACAATAAAAGCTATACCAGCGCTGATTTTGCCTTGTGTTTTAATACCCATTGTTATTCAGACTCTACTTCTTCAGGTTCTTGAAGGATGACAAGGTGATCGACATCAACATAGCATTCATCCTTGCGGATATAGCATTCAATGATTTGACCAACCTTTAGCTTAGAAGCACTAGCGAAGTTAATTGGGACGATATGTCGACGTTTATCGCCAGATTCACCACGATATTCCACAGTGATTTCTTTATACATGGAATTAACTTTGGAATTGATAATATCGACAATCTTACAGCCTCTTTTTCTTCCACGACTCATAGACTTGTAAGCGGTCAAGCCTTTGACTAAGGAATAAATACCAACTATGGTGAACAAAAGTGCGATGAAACTATATATGACAATAGTCCCAATTTTGGTTTCTTGTTCAATTGTTTTGTCGCTGATAATTAGTGGTAATAAAATCGCACCAATGAAAAGAATGCCTCCGATGAGCATTGATCCCATAAGAATACCACTGGTCCTTTTGTTCTTGGCGTTCATATTTATTAGTATACTACACACTTTTTGGTCTTTTAATAGATTTAATTAAACCGTATGTAGCAAAGCCTTCAGCACCTAAAATGAACAAGGCATTTAAGCCCATATCAACATAGAACATTCTTTCAAAGTCAGTGGATAATTCCATACATGTTTTGAAAGCTTCAAAGCCCGCTTTATTGACACCCGCTTTCACACAAATTGCGGTCGCTGTAAT
>JAFZLN010000023.1 GCA_017551465.1 Bacilli bacterium | reverse complement strand
TTAAAGAGTGTCGCTGAATCTGTTGAAAAACCACAATTATATATCGATAACAATATTGGTAGCAGTAAAGTCTTATTAAGACTTATGTCTGAATTTGGTGTTAATAACATCGTCTTCTCAAGTAGTGCGACTGTATATGGTGTCCCTGATCATGTCCCACTTAAAGAAAGTGATAAAGTCGGTGGCTGCACCAACCCATATGGTCAAACCAAATTAGATATCGAATATTTATTAAAGGATTACGCTAAAGAACATAAAGATGCTAATATCGCAATCTTAAGATACTTCAACCCAATTGGCGCTCATGAAAGTGGCCTCATCGGCGAAGATCCAAATGGTATTCCAAATAACTTAATGCCATATATCACTCAAGTCGCAGTGGGCAAACGTCCACACTTAAATGTCTATGGTAGCGATTACAAAACAGTGGATGGCACTGGTGTTAGAGACTATATTCACGTTGTCGATTTAGCGCATGGCCACTTATGTGCCTTAAGAAAATTAGAAGAAAAACCAGGTTTAGTTATCTATAACTTAGGTACAGGCAAAGGCACAAGTGTCCTTGAATTAGTTCACGCTTTTGAAAAGGCTAATAATATGAAACTTCCATATGTTATCTGTCCAAGACGTCCTGGTGATGTTGATGAAAACTACGCTGAAGTATCTAAGGCTTATCAAGAAATGGGTTTCAAAACAAAACTCAATATTGAAGATGCTTGCCGTGATTCCTGGAGATGGCAGTCCAAGAACCCAAACGGCTACGATAAGTAGGATACTTATCACGCGCTTGTAGCTCAGCTGGATAGAGCGCTTCCCTCCTAAGGAAGAAGTCGGGCGTTCAAATCGTCTCAAGCGCGCCAATATATTAGAAAGGTGGTTATCACCTTTTCTTTTTGCAAAAATAATAATTTATTGTTGTCTAACAAATGAATTAATGTATAATAAATATCGCACTGTGGGTCCGTAGCTCACCTGGGAGAGCGCCTCCATGGCATGGAGGAGGTAGCGAGTTCGATCCTCGTCGGATCCACCAAACAGTCCGTAACTAGAGCAATCTAGTGACGATAAATGAAGGATGACAATCCGTCCTTGGTAAGTATAGTTCCTCACGAAGTCGGCTATACGAAGCATTGAGTCATAGCGATTGTGCGTTAACTTATTGAGGTAAGTGGCTCGTGCGAATATCTTCCTTAACGGGAAGATTTTTTCTTTTCTAGCAAGTCTACCATCTTTTCATCTTTCTTAGATAAGTGCCAATTCTTATATGGCTTTGAAAACATTTTTTGAGGCAGTTTTTCTATTCTTACTTTACATAGATATGCTGGTTCAATATCCTTAGGGTTTGGGTTTGATTCTAATTGAATATATCTTCTTGGATAATCTAGTTTTTTCTTGATATCGTGGGTTATTAAATATCCACTTAGATAATGTTTGCCATTTATTTCTGACTCTTCCACCAAAACAACCAAGAACGGATGCTGCCCATTTTTTCTATAAAAACGAAAGTGATATTTGTCTGGGCCATTATATTTTTGAAATCTAGACATAAAAAGTCCTCCTATAAATTAAATAGGGAAGATTTTTGAAATTTGTCCGATATTTTTTGATGAAATTCAAATTATAATGGTTTTATCAAAATCATTTATCTATTTTCTTTATTCTAATCGTCTTAACTAGTGAAAGCTGCTTTCAAAATGAACGTGACCATCAGAACCGCTAAACTCTTTCTTCAAGGTGAAGAAGAGGCAACCGCTATTGTTTACAAAAGCTATAGGGCCCTTCTTTATTTCATCATCGCTACTTATGTAGATAACAAAGAAGACTGCGATGATGTTTATCAAAATGTCTTTATGAAAATCCTTGATAAAAGAAGTGAAGTTAAAGATGCCTCTTCATTACATTCCTATCTATGCGCGATGGCGAAAAACGAAGCAATTGATTTTGCTAAGAAGCGCTCACGTGAACAAAGTAGTGATTTATTAGAGGATATATGCGTAGCGAAGCCAGATAGCCAACTAGATTACTTCCTTCCTTACGATTTAACTAAAGAAGAAAAGAAAATCATTGGTTATAAAATTACATTCGGTCTTTCTTGGAAAGAAATAAGCGAACTACTAGGTATTCCGGCCGCTACTGCTAAATATCGTTACGCTCAAGCACTCAAAAAGATTAAAGGAGTCTACAAAGATGAAAAGAATAAAACAAGAGATCAAGAAGAACAGTCAAAACCTCATCGAATCATCCTTACCAGAGATTAGTTCTTTAGATAATATTCAAATCAAACATAAAAAGACTAAAAGTTTTCCTATATTATTAGCCCCTCTTGGTGCAGCATGCGCTTGTATCGCTTTAGTGGCTATCTTAATCCCAACTCTCTTAAAGAGTAATACCACTGTTGTTTCTTCTACCTCTAGTAGTAGGGGTAGTAGTGGTCAAAGTAGTATCGTCGATAATAAACCACATATTTATAACTTCAATTTAGGTGACTATCAACCAACATTTAAATCATTTAATGAAGTGGCTTATTATTCGTATGCCGCTTATAACAATAGCAATATTAATAACAACGTAAACAATAACGGTCTTCGCTTAAATAAAAAGTTAGAAGCTAAGAAAGTAAATAATGATGAATTAGAAGCCTATGATGATTGTTATGGAAGAACCCATTATCCAATTCCATTAAACGATCCATTAAGTTTCTCAGATTTCTTATACTTTGAATTTGATGCTGAAGGTAGTGATTTTTTAACAGAAACAGTGGGAAACGGCCATATTAAAGCCCTCATCGTTACAGTCCATACTTTCACAACCGAGAATATGCTCATTTTAAAGAATGGTGAATCTTATTATTCATGCTTAACCAATGGTGGGGGCGTTTCTTATCACGGAGTGGGACCAGCCTACTATCAATTCTCTTCTCACAAGACTTTTGATGGATTCGAAATCATTAAAGACTTCAACAATAAAAGAGAGGTCATGTGTTACTTTAACGAAGAAGGCAATGCATTAGACCCTGAAGCATTAACAACAATTGGTGTCGAAGGAGCTGTTTTCTCTGTTGATTGTGATTCTATCTATTACGACAACGTAACAGTTATAAGTACCATTGGAGGAATTAGAGAGTTATTCGGCTTAGACCCTGAATTTGAAGTCATCAATGGATATGGTGGCCCAGATCAACTCGTCTATGATGCGGCAGTACCAGAAACCACTAACTTCACTTTGGACGAATTCGAGGGCACATTTAGAGTCAACGAAGATAAACTCTATTTAGGAGAAAATGAAATCATTAACTTAAATGGCGCTACTAAGATTTATGCTTCTGATGTTAATAGAGATTATCATCGTGATTTAGTATTTGAATCGGTTGTCGAAACCCACCGCATGATTAACATTTATGATGTTTACCGCTGCAAGTACCTCTATCAAGAACCAGCTTCTGAAAATGGAGTTTACGATTATTATTTAGATATGAGAAGCAATCATCTGGTGGTTAATCTCTTTGAAAACAATCAATTACTTGATTATGGCTATCTTGGGTATCATGGTTCACATGGTATTGATATAGAATGGCAAAACTTATATGGAATCTCTCATCTTGAACTAAAAGGTGTTTATGAAGCTGATGGTGTAACTCCAGTATTGAGACCAGATTCTTATTATCACTTTAATAGCAATGTTCCATATATTATCGAACTTGAATTGATTAGATTCTTCTGGATTGATAATGAATCTCCTTATCCATCCACTGCGCATCAAATAACAGTTACACCAGTATATGATTCAACTGTTATGCCAAATCTAAATCCAGAAATGACTCTTCTTTCGGTAGAAAATGGCATCTATCGTTGTCAAATTCAGTTCACCGAAAAAGGCTACTCATGTTATTCATTCAATTTCTATCGTCACAGTTGCGAACTTAACATAGC
>JAFZLN010000022.1 GCA_017551465.1 Bacilli bacterium | reverse complement strand
TTGTTTATTTGCCTTTTCTCTTCTCATTAAGAAGATAAGAGGAATAACTGTTAAAGCGATAATGATAATCGCAAATAAGAAGATGTATTGATTTGGTGGATAACTCCATTCATTGTATTGATTTAACACTGGTTGATTGTTAATCATTGACGCACCTTGACCAATAAATGGTCCGGTCACCATTGGCATCATGACGACGAAAACCATTCTCACACCTTGGAATAAGCCAGTTTCTTTTTCTGGAGTGTAGTCTCTAATCTTCGCTCCAAAGACAGCAGTGGACACTAAGAACCCAGTCATTAAGACGATACCAGCGATCACGACACTGATGTAATCGTTTAAGAAGAAGAGTAATAAACCGCCAACAACAGCCGCGCCAATCGCGCCAAAGACGAGTTTATATTTACCGATCTTTTCCATGAAGAAGCCAAATACTACTGTTAAGACACAAGCTACGCCTAGGATTGGTCCTGCTGCGCTTACTAAATCAAATTTAAGGACATCGCCAACATAAACCATGAAGTATGGCATGAAGACTTGAATACCAATTGAGAAGACCATAAAGGCTAAAAGAGTTAAATATAACTCTGGTCTACTTTTAATCACACTTGGCCTAAAGCCGTGAATAATATTTTTGAAGTATGGTTCTTCTTTATTTGGACCTTTAACATCTTTTGGAAGTAAGAAGATTAAGATGACACCAGATAAAGTGGTGACTCCGCCAAAGGCGACAAAGAACCAAATCCAATCATTGCCTAAAGCAGGATCGGTGGTTTTCACTAGCATTCCTTGGAGTAAGACAACCGCAATCATCGCGATTAATGGAAGAATAGACAAAACACTTTCAACTTTGCCTCTATTAGATGGTTCGGTATTATCAGTGACAAATGCATTAAACGCCGCATCGTTAGCGGTGCTGCCAAAGAAGGTCATAATGCAGTCTAGGATAACCACAAATGTACCACATAAGAAAATGGCGTTAGTTGGGATAATTGTATATGGTTTTCTATGCTCTAAGTAGGCAAATAAGATAATAGAAATACCCCAAATGACATAACCTAAGGAAATAAATAATTTCCTTTTTCCCACTCTATCGCTAAGTGCACCAATGAATAAGGTGGTGATAGTGGCCGCGATTGCGGAGAACACTGTCATTAAAGTAATAAAGATTGTTTTCTCTGTGCAATCATAAACAAAGACATTTAAATAGTTATTTTCAATAGCCCATGCGAGTTGACCGATTAAGCCAGCCACGATAAAAGAGAGCCATTTTCTAATTCCAAGTTTTTTCGTATTCATAAGATTAGACCTCATTTTTTATTATAACCCCATTGAAATATTGTAGATATTTATTTGCAAAGTCTTTACAATAATTATGCTATGACAACTGCTGATTACGCATACCAAGGATGGGTCGATTTCTGGCAAAGGTTTGCAGACTTCTTCTGGAAGCCTGATGATCATGGACTTAATTATTTAAGTCGTATTGCTATCGCTCTAGCGATTATTATCGTCGCTTGGCTTTTAATTAAACTTTTAGCGTTAATCCTTAGAAAAGCCTTTAAAGTCAAAAAAGGACCACAGGTTGACGCTTCCGCAAAATATTTTGCGATTCAAATTATTAAATTCATTCTTTGGTTATGTGTTGGCTTTGTTGTCGCCTCTGTCTTGAAGTTTGATTTAACTGGTGTTGCGGGTATTACCTCCGCGATTACTGTTGCCTTAGGTCTTGCTTTGCAAGATTTAATCGGATCATTCTTCTCTGGCATCTTAATTGTCCATCAAAAAAGCATTCGCACTGGCGATTACATCTTAGTGAAGAATGCTTATGGTGAAAGTGAAGGCGTAGTGGACAAGATTCATTTCTTCTTCACATATTTAAAAACTACACAAGGTCAAACCGTGATTATTCCTAATAGGAATATGACTGGTGCGGTCATCACCAACTTCACCTTATTGGGCAGAAGAAGAATTGATTATAATGTTGGTGTTTCTTACGATGCGGATGTAATCAAGGCGAAAGAAATCTTATTAAGCTTAATTAAGGATGAAGAATGTCTTCTTCCTAATGGAGCCGTGGAAGCATATGTTGAATCTCTTGGCCCATATTACGTTAACTTAAGACTTAGATGCTGGGTCAAACCAGAAAATTATTGGAAGTTATATAATCAATTATCTGAAAGAGTGCTCCTCGCATTTAGAGAAGCAGGAATCACAATCCCAAGCTCTACAGATTACACAGTGAAAAAGATAGCCGAATAATTCGGTTATTTTTTTATATCAAAGATATAAGTTTGTATTGCGACAAACTTTTTTCATTATTTTTTCAAAAATTTCGAAAAATACCACTTTTAAATAAATGAAGGGAAAACTCTTCACCAATAGGTCAGCAATTCGGTGTTGATAAGTATTCTTTCTTTCTGTGGCTTCTTTTGTCTACTTGTACGCCTATGGTGTGCCTAAAGGGATGAAAAGGAGGTATTGTTTATGTCCGACATAACATTACTGTTCACATTATTATTGCTGTTGATAGTAATAAAAAAAGTCCTAGACT
>JAFZLN010000021.1 GCA_017551465.1 Bacilli bacterium | reverse complement strand
GGTAGTGGACGTACAGACGCTGGTGTCCACGCTCTTAGACAATACTTTCATTATGTTAGTGATAAGGAAAAAGACTTAAAACAACTTACATATGCATTAAATAAGATGCTTCCAGATGACAGTAAGATTCTTTCCTTATCGAAATTTAGTTATGATTTCCATGCTAGATATAACGCTACTAAAAAGAGTTATGAATATCGTATCCTATTGACCAATAAGGATCCTCTTTCTTATGACTTAGCCTATATCTATCCAATGGCGTTAGATATTGAACTATTTAAAAAAGCCCTTCAAAAGTTTGAAGGCACACACAATTATCAAGACTTCACATCTAAAGAAGAAGATGAAGGTGGATTCATTAGAACAATATATAATATTGAAGTCATTAAAGAAGGTGACTTACTAAGAGTCGTATTTACCGGTAATGGCTTCATGAGATATCAGATTAGAAATATGATTGGTTCCGCCATAAATGTCGCCAATAAAAAAGAACCATTAGAATTCATTGATGAGCATTTAAAAGACAACAAAAATAGAGATATTATCGCTTATAAAGCACCAGCCTCTGGCCTTTATTTAGTGGATGTAATTTATGATTGATAATATTTATGTTCAATTTCATATGAACATGTGATAATATTTTAACCGCAAAAAAGCAAAAAGGAGTTTTAAATCATGGGTAGAGCACATGAAGTAAGAGCAAAAGCGATGGCCGCAACCGCTGCAAAAAGAAGCGCACTCTTTATGAGAGCCAGCAAAGAAATCTATATGGCGGCAAAGAATGGCGTTCCTGACCCTGAAATGAACTTAGCACTCCGTTCTGCAATTGAAAAATGGAGAGGCCAAAACGTTACTAAAGACGTTATTGATAGAGCTATCCAAAAAGCTAAAGGCGGCGAAGCCGAAAGCTATTCCGAAGGCCGCTATGAAGCCTTTGGTCCAGGTAACTCCCTCTTTATCATTGATACATTAACTGATAACTCAAATCGTGCGTTTATCGAAGTTAGAACCGCTATCACCAAAAAGGGTGGCCACTTAGGTTCCACAATCTTCAATTTCACACAAACAGGTTTATTCGTTTTCAACGGTAACAATAGAGATGAAGTTGAAGAAAGCTTAATTCTCTCTGATGTTGACGTTCGTGAAGTCACTGCAGAAGATGGAAAGATCGAAGTCCTTGTTGAACCATCAGCCTTCGCTCAAGCTAGAGAAGTTTTAGGCGGTATGGGCATTTCCGAATTCGACGTTGCGGAAATAACCTTCTTAGCCAATGATCCAATCGAGATCACTGATCCAGAAGAAAGACGTAAATTTGACGAATTATGTGACATGCTTGACGACTTACAAGACGTCCAAAATGTTTATCATAACGTCAAGTAATTATTAACCTATAATTATTCAAATACCAATCACGAAATGTGGTTGGTTTTTTGTTTGAAAAACAACAATTTTCTTCGATGTAGAAATTATTTTTATAAATAATCATTTGACATCCCTCGCGTAAACACGTATGATTTTTATCGGCACAAAAGCTAAATTAGCGAAGTCCCCGGTAAGGTCAAAGTTAGTTTGGTAAAGGAGGATTTAAAGTTATGCAACGTCAAACTACTATTGCAAAAACAAACGAAATCCAAAGAAAATGGTATGTCGTCGATGCCACAGACAAACCATTAGGAAGATTAGCATCACAAGTCGCCCAAGTTTTAACTGGCAAGAATAAGCCAACTTGGACTCCAAATGTTGACTGTGGTGACTATGTTATTATCATCAACGCTGAAAAGGTTGCTCTTTCTGGCGATAAAGTTAATAACAAAAAATACTACAATGTGTCTGGTTACGCTGGTGGTCTTAGAACAAGAACCGCTGGTGATATGATTGAAAAGTATCCAGTCGAAATGATTGAAAGATGCCTTCATGGTATGCTTCCAAAGGGCCGCTTAGGTCGTCAAATGATCAAAAAGCTCTTCGTCTACGCTGGACCAGAACACAAACAAGAAGCTCAAAAACCAGAAGTTCTTGAGCTCAAATACTAGGAGGTCTAAACAATGGCAAAGAAAGCTGATCTTCAATATTACGGCACAGGCAAAAGAAAATCTTCTATCGCCCGTGTTTATCTCACTGCTGGTACAGGCAAAGTTGTTGTCAACGACCACCCAGTGGAAGAATATATGCCTTATGCGACATTAATTCTCGATTTAAAACAACCATTAACATTAACAGGCACAGACGGCAAGTACGATGTGCGTGCAGAAGTTAAAGGTGGTGGCTTCACAGGCCAAGCTGGTGCTATCCGTTTAGGTATTGCCAGAGCCTTATTAGAAGCCGGTTGCGATCGTGCAGTCTTAAAAGCTAACGGTATGGTCACACGTGACTCCCGTAAGAAAGAACGTAAGAAATACGGTCTCAAAGCTGCTCGTAAAGCTCCACAATTCAGCAAACGTTAATCGTTTACTCAAAAGAGAAAAACAGGAAGTCATTTGGCTTCCTTTTTTCGTGCGCGCAGAATCTTTTTAAAAAGACATTGATTTTAATAATTCATTGTTGTATATTATTACCGCTGTC
>JAFZLN010000020.1 GCA_017551465.1 Bacilli bacterium | reverse complement strand
CGAATTCTGTACCCCAAGAAGCACCAGAATAACGGTATTTAAGACCACTATTGGCACCGGTTTTAACATAGATTCTCCATGTTCTGTATAAACCTAATGGGTTAGCTTTTTCTTCTTTACCAGTTAAGATTTCTTGTCCATCTTGGACAGGAATTGGTCTGTCGAATTTGACGTCTTGGCCATTCACCTTAATGGTGTCTCTAGCTAAGACTGGATACCATTCGTATTTATCTTTGGTAGCGTTCATCTTTGTGCCCCAGAAGGAAGATGTAATATAGCCTTCTAAGTCAGAAACTTGGCTACCTGTATTATCTCTAGCGTTAATCATCTTTGGGTCAGATGACATAGCGGTATGGAGATATGGTTGGTGTTTATCATTTTGTTCGCCAGCTAATTTGCCTTCAACACTGCCTTCGCTTAATAAGCCGAAACCATAGCCTGTGATGTAATCTTTGGCTGGAAGAGTAACACGTGAGGAGTATTTAGCGAAACCACCATTTTCGAATAAGGTGATACCTGTTAAATGGTTATCCATCGCGTATTTTTCTAAACGGCCGAGAATTTCTTCTCTTTTAGCAATGGCTTCTTCACCTGCTAAGGAAGCATAGGTGTAACCACCATTGGCAAGTTTAGCATCGATGACATCGATGTCGATAGAAACAGAGTAATTGGATGTTGTTTCTTTAACGACAAGGAGCACTTTGCCTTCTTTTGTAGCGTTAGCGGTGACAACACCATCTGCACTAACGGTGACGAGGCTTGCGTCTGTAGATGAATAGGTGTAGTTTCTAGCGATGCTTTCATCGCCGTTATACTCACTAATGACAACCTTGGCGGTTGAGCCTAAGTTCATGAAGTTAGCACCTGTATCTAAGACAGCTTTGAAATAGAATACTTTAACTTCTGATGTTGAACCATGTGTTGGACCGCAGCCAACTAAACCACCAAAGGTGAGAATGCTGGCGAGGAAGAAACTTGTAGCAACGTATTTTCTTTTCATACTATTTACCTCCTTTTCTCTTTCTGAAGAATAGTAATGAAGCACCCATTAAAGCTGGGACACTAACAGCAAGAGCCATAGATGCTAAGGCACCATTGCAGCCTTTCTTGGCTGGTGCTGGCTCTGGATCTGGGGTTGGTTCTGGATCATCTGGTAATGGATCGACCATTGCGCCAAATGTCGCTTTCTTAATGTCGCCTTTGACGCTCACGCTTGCGCCTGTGAGTGTGTTAACAAAGGATAATTTATTGTCGGTGACTGTGTAGTCCATATAAGTAGCGATACCTTCGCCTTGAACCATTTGATAACCACAGAGTAATTGTCTTTGGTCAGCGAAGTGGACGATACAACCAACTTTACCTCTTGCAAAGTCGACTGCGCCAATGAAGAGTCTCTTACTGGTTTGACCATCAGAGATTTCATTAATGCAATCATCGAAGAAGGCTTTTTCTTCATCGATGTAGTATTCTTTTCTTTCAGCATCGAATTGGACATCAACACGGTTGTAACCAACGATACCGTAAGAGAGTTTTGTATCTTTGATGTAGACTCTGACACGATCAACGCCTTCAAGCTTGTATTGGCTGATGGCGGTGACTTCTGGAGCGTCACTATCAATGTGGATTGTATAAGCTTTGCTTACCCAGTTGCCGTTATAGGCTAATTGGTAATTGAACTTGAGTTCATATTCACCACTTTCGAATCTTTCGCCTGTTGTTTCGTCATAAAGAGGAACAATGGCGGCAGCTCTTGTGGCGACATAACCACCACTTAAGAAGGCCACGTGTGATTTGTGTAAGGCCCACTTATCAGCGGTATCACCATATAACATATCTTTTAATGCAGATCTATAGGCCACGTTACCAGTTTCTTTATTGGTAATTGTGAAGTAGTTATCCGCACATGATCTGAGGATGAATTGTTGAATGATTAATGTATTTGTGGTGTCGCTACCAACATAGATGTTGTCGCTAGCGTTATCCATAAATGTACCATCGACTGGGTCTGTACCGACTTTATAGAAGCCAGTCATTGCGTCGAATGATGTATCATTTTCAAGAACTCTATCTTCATTGATTTCGGCTGGGCTATTTGTGTGACCAGCAACGATCATTGATTCGAAGTTAGCTTTATCTTTACCAACTAATTGTTTAGCGATGTCGTTAACCAAGTAGGATGGGTAAATCTTTGTTGGATCCTTTTCGAAGCTGAATGGTTCAGTAACAGGAGCTTTTTCATAACTTGCATTTGGATCTTTATCTGTACCTGAGTAGAAACCCATGTATGGGATATTTAAATCCGCTTTGTTTTGTTTGCTTGTTAATGTCACATAGCCTTCGATATAGCAGCCATATTCATAAACTTCTAAGATTTTGTTCTTTTGTTCTTCTGTTAAGGAATATGGATTAATTTCAACGGTGCTAACACCTGGAGCGATGCTCACTGTTTGACCAGTGATACGAGCGATTTCAACGTCTTTTGTTGATTGCGCTGTATAACTTGGAAGTGGTTCCCAAGAAATACCTTCTGTCGCAGCGTTATAGTAATAACCTTTCTTAATTACTGTCTTCTTACCGGCAATGTAGTCAGCTTCAGTGAGATAGTATTCGATGTCTTTACCGACTTCGAATGCATCTTTATAAGCCGCTGTACCTGTAGCAGTCACGACTTTTTCGTAAGAAGAATCGTAGTAATTCATACCAACGAAGTAATCAATCTTTTCGATTGTGCCTCTGAAGTTATATTCTTTGGAGAGAACATCGTTTGGTTTAGCGATAGCAGGTCTCATAACAGTCATTGTGACGTCATAAGTTCTGGTTTCTTCGCTTTCATTGTGCGCTAAGAATTTTAATTTGATATCACCTTTAGCAATATCTTCACTATTTCTTAAAGCGATTTTGGCTTTGCCGATTGGGTTGCCATTGAGGTCTAAACCTTCGAGGTAGACATCAGTGGACATAGCACCACCGAGATCAGCCATACCAGCACCTTGAATTCTTGGAGAGGAGATGGATTTAATGCCTTCTTCTTCACCAGTTGTTTCATTGATGGTTGTTTGTTGTTCTGGGTGGAACATTTGGTCATACATTGGATCAGCAGTAGACATGAGTCTCATGTTAACTGTTTCTCTGTATGCATTGATCTTTGCTAATTCTTCATCAGTGAGAGCTCTATTTTCGGCTTTAGCAGCACGGTAGATAGGACCTGTCACTTCTGATAAAACAAGAGCTTGAGCGCCCGCGAAGTTAGGAGCGGACATGGAAGTACCACTTAAGTATTGGTAGCACTTGTATTTGAGTTCTTCGACTTCAGCGTTTGTTAAGTTTGTCATCGCGTGTTCTGGGACAGCACCTTTGATGTTGTCACCTGGAGCAGTGATTTCTGGCTTGAAGTCTAAGTCAAATGTCGCACCATCAGTGGAGAATTCACTTAAGGTGTATTGATTTGGGTTTTCACTAATTTGTTTGTTAATGATGACGAATTCGCCAGTTTCGGTCTTTTCAAAGAATGTCTTATCTTTATAAAGAACGAGGGCACATGGCATTGTTGGTTTGAAGCCATCACCGAAACTACAACGGAAGTTGAAGTAGGAAGCAGTTGGGTCATTGTTGATAATGACTAAGCCAATCGCACCTTTATCAACGGCGACAGCATATTTATCGGCGAACGCTGTATTACCACGGTTGACAACAGCAATCTTGCCGTTGACATCTTTACCGGTGTAGTCAGCACTTGTACCGAAGCCTGGAATATAAACCCATTGGGCTTTACCGTTAGCATCAAAGACGTCTTTAGTACGGAATTCACGCTCGTAATCTTTTTCAAGACCTTTTCTATTAACGATTTGGTCTTCGAAGGCGATGTTTCTGTTGTTACAGACGAAAGCGTTTTCGTAGAAGATCTTTGTTGGGTGACCAGAAGCAATTGTCATAACGGAAGCGTTATTGGCATAGCTGGACATAATACCTGTTTCAACTGTGTCTGTGGACCAGTTAGCGTAAGCACCGGAAGAAGCATAAGATGTTTTACCGGAGTTACCAGCGGAAATAGATGTTAAGATGGCTGGAATGCCATTATCTGGATCGCCTTTCGCTAATCTAGTTAATGTTTTTAATGTGATGGAATCGCCATCGAAGTCATCGAGGTCACTACCTAATGACATGTTGATGCCATCAACTTTTAATTTAATGCAGTCTTCAAGAGCATCGAGAATAGATGTGTCATAAGCACCTGTTCTGTCAGAAAGACCGATTTTTTCACCAATGCCTGCTTTGGAGTTGAAGTCAGTGAAGACTTTCATTAAGGCTAATTGAGCTTTTGGCGCAATGCCTTTATAAGTAAGAGCATTAGCGGCAGTAATGGAAGCAACGTGAGAGCCATGGTATGAGAGGTCACTGTGGACGTCATATTTCATTTCACCACGTTTACCATAAACTTTGGTTTCACCACCGTAGTCGTAATAGAATGGAACCTTACTATTGAAATAGAAGGAACCTTCATCACCAGCGTTAGCACCAGCTTTTCTCTTACCGGCTTTTAACTTGCTGTTGATAACATCACCGACACTGTCGTAGGTATATCTGACGGCGACATTTTCATCGAGAGCGTTGAAGACTTCATGATTCCATGCATGGCCTCCTTCTCTATTTTCAATGTCTTTAGGATCGTCATTGTTACCTCTGAGGTGGAATTCGTTATCCAAGATCGCCACAATTGTACCTTCACCATCATTTGTATTTTCAGGTTTGAACATAGTTGTGGCAGAAATGTTTTCACTATCATCGGCGCTTGTTTCGTTGCCATCACCAAGAACGGTGTAGCTATCATGGTTGATTTCTCTTTCCCAGTGGATAGAGTCAACAGTCACGCTTTTGACGCCTGGAACTGATTTGATGCTTTCAATGTCACCACTGTTTACCTCGAGAACGAAGGCGTTATTTAAGACTGTGTATCTTTCGACTAGTCTAATGTTGTTTGTAGCGGTGTTCGCAATGTTGTTAAACACGGCGTCTTGACTATTTCTAACACCCTTTTCGCTTAGTTTGTTGAGGTTACGATCGACTTCAACAATAATGCGAGCGTCTCTTTTTGGTAAGCTGACGACTTGGGAAGCACGAACACTACCAGCGGCTAGAATTAATGCACCAGTAGCACAGAGTAGTAATCCCAGTTTTTTCATACTTTACCTCCTTGTACAATACGTACACAAAAAATTATGCTTTCCATTATACACGTGCAATACACCGTTGCAAGCGAAAAATAAAAAAACGCCCGTAGGCGCTTTGATACGCTAGAAAATTGATATTAAAAGTTGATTTTGTAAACTATTTCGAGCACTAACAACGCTAACAAAATTAATAAACCCGCAAGGATAATGGCGAAAAAATTATAAGATGAATTGAGTCTTTTTTGACGCTTTTCCTCTTGATAATCATAGAAGTAGCCAGCTTTTCTTGGGTTTTTAGCAAAGAGCATTGCGCCAAATTGCTTGAAGCCAAAGGCCACAAAGTCAAAGGCTCCGAGGTAAGAAAACCAGTAAAGAAGACCACTGACAAGAACCACCATTCCACCGACCGCTACACCATCAATCGCAGCGATAATTGTTTTATTTCTTGTAAGGAAGAAGGCAAGGAAAATACCCACCCCCACTGCCAATGAGACAAGAAGTGTGATGAGATTGATGACCCAGTGAATTCTAATTTGTTGTAGTACTTTTTTCATACTCAATAATTATGCCTAATATTCCAAAAAAGGAAACATTTAGATTTTATTCTCAATGCTGTAGTAAATGCAAAGATGCTGCTTTCCGGCATAGTCAATCATCTCAGTTTTTTCCATTTTTTGCATACCGCATTTTTGCATGACTTTTCCACTTGCGGGATTCTCTTCAAAATGACCACATTCCACTACTTGAAAACCGATTCTAAAAAGCTCAGAAATTGAAGCTGAAAGTGCCTCAGTTGCATAGCCTTTATTCCACTCGTTTGGGGCGATCAAATAACCGAGTTCAATCGTATCGTTTTCAGCGTGAACTTCATTGATAAATCCAATAAGTGATTTATTTAAATAAATCCCATAAAAGAATTTATCCTTTTTAAGCGATATTTCTTTGAGTCTTAAAAAGCATTTTTCTTTCTCGTTTTCATCCTTAAAAATTGGGCACATATAAGTCCTTTTTATAAGAGGATTTTCGAGCAAGGAAATAAGGGCAATTTTGTCCTCATTTTCGAATGGTTTTATGACCAGATTTTTAGTGGTTAATGTATCTTTTCTAACTAACATATTTCTATTATATCAAAAGAGCGCCCACAGGGGTGCGCTCTTATCTTTATAAATAATATTTATTACCAAATAGCAATTCTTTGATCTGGAGCAACATACATGCCATCACCTGGTTTAATGTCGTATGTTTCAATGAATTCATCAAACTGCGCTAAGGTGACGTTTGTTCTTAAATAGTTGAATGGGTGAGAATCAGATGCTCTATATTCAACATAGTCCATGCCAAATGGTTGTTTAGCCCAAACAAGAGCGTATGTTCTGAAGAACTTATCATAAT
>JAFZLN010000019.1 GCA_017551465.1 Bacilli bacterium | reverse complement strand
GTTAAAATACATAATGTCCTCCTTATGTTGGTATCTAACACATCAATTATATCGAGGACTTTTTCTTATAAAAACCCGGGCTAGCTATTAAGAAAAAAGTGGTCTCAAGAAATTTCGACCACCTTTCATTTAAAAGAACCCTTTTTCTTTTTTAACAGATTTATCATTTTTTAATCGTCTTAATAGGTGAGAGGTACAAAACTATGAAAAAACTACTCAAAGCCATCGTTCCATTACTTTTATTGACAAGCTGTGCTAGCCAGGCTGGTATAACTAGCGTGCTAAATAGCAATTCAAGTAGTAATGGCACTAGTACTAACAGTGTTTCAAGTGAGAAACCAATTCCAAATTTAACTAATCTTGAACCTTTTAAATTAAATAATCCTAATAAGCCATTTAACACAAATCCTCAAGAAGCCCTTGATGCTAATTATGTTAAATCATTAAGAGAATTCGCTATTGATTTCATTCAAGAAGCTCATAAAGAAGAAATGGATGATAATCCAGTATTCTCTCCAATGTCTATCGCGACATGCTTCTCTATGGCGGATGATGCTGCAGGTGGTGCAACTAAAGAACAATTAGATGGTTTATTACATTACGATGATTCCTTTGAACATCTTCCTGCGATTAAAAATGCTTTACTAAAAACCGCAATTGATGACGAAGAAAAAGGCACACATGTGAACATTTCTCAATCCGCTTGGATTGATAGTTCATATGGTGATAGCTTTAACAAAGACTATTCAAAAACTCTTGAAGACTACTATTTCGCAGAATTCTATCAAGGTCGACTATGCGAAATGTATAACGAAGTCGCAGATTGGATTAATAACAAAACCAGAAATTATTTAGGCGTTGAAGGTGAATCGTTTAAAGACATGCTTGAATCCGCGGTGTTTGCCTTAATCAATACCGTGTACTTTAAATCCGCTTGGTTAAGCGAGTTTAATGAGGCAGGCAATTATGATGGTGGCTTCACCAATCTCGATAAAACCAGTTCTGAAGCAACATACATGCAAAAGAGAGACTTTGATCAGTATTATTACGAAAGCGCTAATTATCGCATTGCCTCAATTCCATTTGAACACGGATTAGAATTTAGAGTGTTACTACCAAATTACAACGTAGACTATGCTGAAGTTCTCGATAATAGAACCGCTCTTAACAAAATGTTAACTCTTCCTTTAAATGATGTTATGACTGATGAAGAAGGAGAAACCAAGAAAGACGAGATTCACTACGTAGTTCCTCAGTTTAAAGTTAGAACTAAATACGATTTAGTAAATATGTTTAAGGAGATGGGCGTCACTGATCCGTTCGACCCTTCGTATGCTAATTTTCCACCATTAGGTCGCGTCTATATTGGTCATGCCATCCATGAAGCGGGCTTTGAAATCAATAATAAAGGTGGTGAAGGTGCAGCTTACACAATTATCACATTCGATAAAGCCAGTGGACCAGAAAACAGTACCGACTTCATTTGCAACCACCCATTCGCCTATGCAGTAACCACTAGTGATGGTATCCCATTATTTATGGGCAAGGTTACTAACTTCAAAAACGCCTAAAATACACGCCATTTTTAAGACTATTGATAATTTTCTTCAATAGTCTTTTTTTATGGTATAATTTGTTAGATATGGCTAACAAAGAATTAGAGAAAAAAGTTCAAGAGCACGAAGAAAGAGTGGCCTCTGGACAGTCTAGAGATAAAAAGACCACTCTTAAGTACATACTTAATATTTCTTTCGTTTTAATTGCTACATGTTTGGCAATCTTTTTTGCTATTAAGGATGACGCTAGTGAAATTTGGGGTTATTTATCTACCGCTAATGTTAACTATTTATTAATCGTTATTGCTGTTATGGCAGGCTGTGTTTTAGTTAGAAGTTTTATTCTCTTCTGCTTTGCCCACTTATTTACTAGAAAATATCATTTCCATCAAGCAATTGCGGTTGACCAAATCGGTCAGTTCTATAACGCTATTACTCCAGGTGCTAGTGGTGGTCAAATCATGCAAGCCTACACTTTTAAGAAACAAGGCGTGCAAGTTTCTAGTGCGGTCTCCATCTTAGCGATGTATTCCATCGTTTATCAGGCGGTATTAATTGTCTTTGGCGTTGTGTCATTCATTGTTAAATATGACTTTATTAATTCACTTGGCACATTTAAAACAGGTATTAAAATCAACGAAGTTCCTTTGGATCTTCCAATTTGGCCATTAACAATTATTGGCTTTATCTTGAACCTAGGTGTTATTGCGATTGTGTTCTTAATGGGATACTGGCATGGTTTCCATAATTTCGTTATGGGTCCGGTAGTGACTCTTTTAAGCAAGATTAGAATTGTTAAGAATCCTGATAGAACAAGAGAAAACCTCCGTATTCAAGTGGAAAACTTCAAAATTGAATTTAGACGTTTAAGCACAAACATTCCATTCTTACTTCTAGTTATCGCTTGCTTTACTGCTTATATGATTTTGAAATTCTCTGTTCCGTATTTTGTTGGTAAAGCATTAGGCAATGAAAGTACACATGGTGGTTTCTGGGATTGTATCTTCCTTAGCAACTATCACCAAATGATTACTGGCTTAGTTCCAATTCCAGGCAGCGCTGGTGTTTCTGAAGCGGTGTTCAACAGCTTGTTTATGAATCCAAGCAGCGATATTGAAAAAATGAAAACAGGATTCTTCGTTGCTTGTGTTGATGGTGTTCCTAATAGCAAGGCCACGATTGCCTTATGCCGTTCATCTTTACTCGTGTGGCGTAGTGCAACATTCGTTATTCCAATTTTAATTGGTGGCTTTGTCGCGGCTTTCTATCGTTCTTCACCAAAAAACGAAGCCCATATGGGGGATATTCCAAACAGACAAACTTTCTACTCCTTACAAAAGGAAACTTATGTTGAAAGATATGAAGAAGTGGCCTCTTTAGTGGAAACTTCTAAATTATCGCGCGAAGCGATACTAGCGAAGTTAAAACCAGGTGGTCGAAAGAAGCCAAAGAAAAAGAAAGATAAGGAAAATACTCCTGCTAATATTTCACAAAATGAATACGATGAAGTGGAGTTAGATGACTTGGAGGACAAGTAATGCGTATAGCGATCTTTACTGATACATATCCTCCATTCGTTAATGGTGTTTCTACATCCACTTTCAACTTGGCCAATACTTTAGTGGCCCATGGTCACGAAGTTCTTGTTGTGGCTCCTCGTAGCACCGAAGGTAAATTAGAACAAATCGGTAATGTCTTATATATTCCAGGTATCTATCTTAAAAAGTTATACGGCTATAGATTCACAAATATCTTTGCTAATAAGCCACTTAAAATCATCAAGAATTTCAAGCCTGATGTCATTCATAATCAAACAGACTTCACCATTGGTGTTTTAGCCCGTAGAGTGGCTAAAAAGCTTAAATTACCAATTGTTTATACCTACCATACCTCTTACGAGGACTACACATATTATGCCGTTCGTGGTTTGATGGAACGTTTTGCGAAACGTTTCGTGAGAGTTTATTCTAAAGAACTCGCTAATCGTATGACTGAATTCATCACTCCAAGTGAAAAGACTAAAGAATATATGCGTTCCGTTGGTAGTGATACTTATATCAACATCATCCCTACCGGTATTGATTTTTCCATCTTCAAGAGTGATAAGGTTGATGCTGAAAGAGCTAAGAAGTTCAAAGAAGAACATGGTATTAAAGAAACCACAAAAGTGTTCTTACTTTTAGGACGTATCGCTAAAGAAAAGAGTATGGATGTCTCTGTTAGAGGCTTTGCGGCTTATCATAAAAAACATCCAGAAGTTGATGTAAAGATGCTTGTTGTGGGCGATGGTCCATATCGTGAAGAATTGGAATTATTATGTGAAGAGTTAGGCGTTAGCCATCTCGTAGACTTTACTGGCTTTGTTCCTGCTACAGAAGTGCCGTTCTATTATCATCTCGCGGATGTCTATACTTCTGCCTCCATTACTGAAACTCAAGGTTTAACATTTATGGAAGCTATGGCAGCGGGTAAGATCGTTTTAGCGAGATTTGATAGTAACTTAACTGGCACTATTATCAATGGTAAGACTGGTTTCTTCTTCACTGATGATGCATCGTTTGTTTCACAAGTGGAAAAGATCTTCTCATTAAATAAAGAACAAAAACAAGCAATTATCGATGAAGCATATCGCACGGTGGATATCTATTCTATCGATAAATTCTATAACAACGTAGTGAGGGTTTATAAACGTGCCATCCGCAAATACTGGTAGTCGTAAAATTAAAAATATCAAAATGTATAAGGATCACGTGACCTTATCGTTCTTTAAAGGTGAGCCATTAAAGATATCTAAAGAAGCGTTTGTATCCTTTTATTTATACGCGGGCAAGAACTTAACTAGTAAAGATATCGCCAGTTTAGAAGAAATCACTGCGATATCAACCTTGCTTAACTACGCTTTACAAATAGTGAGCAAAAAACACCTCAGTGAAAAAGAGATGTTAGAAAAACTTCTTAAAAAAGAAGATAACTACGCCGCGGCGAAAAAAGTCATCGCAAAATTAAAAGAAAACGATTTATTAGATGATAAAGCCTTTATGCAAGACTTAATCGCCTGGGACAATGAAAGAAACTTTGGCCAAAACAAAATCGTTAAGCATTTAAAAGATAAAGGTATTCCAGATGCCTTAATCAATAAAGTTAACTTCCCTCAAAGCCTTGAAAGGAAGAAAGCCAAAGCCTTACTTGATAAATTAGATAAGAAATATAGCCGTTATGCCTATGAAAGTAAGAAAAAGCATATCTATCAAGCCTATCTATCACAAGGCTTTAATCACGACATCGCAAGAGAAACAGTAAATGATTTAAAAAAGCAAAATAATAAAGTTGAAATAGACCTTCTTAAAAAAGACTATGAAAAGATTAAAAATCGTTATGAAAAGAAATACGAAGGTTATCAACTTAAACAAAAGATTTATGCCGCTTTAATTAATAAGGGGTATAAGTATCAAGAGATTAGAAAAGTATTGGAGGATTTTGCATATGAAGATGATAGTGGATTTTAATGATCACGAACACATTGAAGGACAATTCTTATTAGGAAATGTCTCTAAAGGTGTGAACGCTAATGGTGGAGCGTATTTATCTGTTGAATTAAGAGATGCTAGTGGTTCAATCGTCGCTAAAAAGTGGGATGCCACAGTAGCGGATGAACAAATCTTTATTGTTGGTAATGTTTTAGCCATTACCGGTGAAACAAATAAATATAAAGAACAATTGCAATTAAAGATTCTAACCGCCGAATTAGTGCCTCTTGAACAAATAGACGTCGAGAAGTTTGTGAAGGCTCCTCCGGTCTCTAAAGAGGAATTAATTGCAAAGTTTAATAATCACGTAGCCTCGGTCAAGAACGAAGATTGCCAAAAGATCTTAAAATATATGATTAATAAGTTCGGCGATAAGATTTTCTCCTTCCCTGCAGCGGTCTCTATTCACCATGAATATAGTAGTGGTTTATTAATGCATAGTGTTACTATGGCGGACCTTGCTAACTACCTTGCCCCAATCTATGGTGCGGACCATGATTTAATGATTACTGGTTGTTTACTACATGATTTAGGTAAGATTATCGAACTTGAAGGTCCAATCGTTTATAAATACTCATTAGAAGGTAAATTATTAGGACATATCAGTATCATGTGCGCGGAAATCAGAAAAGCCGCGGAAGAACTTAAACTTGAAGGTGAAACCGCTTTACTTCTTGAACATATGGTCTTATCACATCATGGACAACAAGAATTTGGCTCTCCTGTGATGCCATACACCAAAGAAGCTCTCTTATTATCCTTAATAGATAATCTAGATAGCAAAATGGTGGTCGTGGATAAAGCCCTTCAGGAAGTCGAACCAGGCAACTTCTCGAATAAAGTATTCCCATTAGACAATCGTGCCTTCTATAAGCCTAAAAACTAATTAATTAAGGTATAAGAAAAGGATTGGACAACCGCCAATCCTTTTTCTTTTATTTTATAAGTTGTTTTTAATCGTTTCCGCGATGACTGGAAGATTTAATCCTTCAACATTAGATTTCATTTCTAATTCAAAGCCATCATGATTTTCATAACGTGGAATAACGTGCACATGGAAGTGCTTGACTGTTTGTCCCGCAACTTCATAGCAGTTAGTTAAGATATTAACACCTTTCGCCCCTAAGAATTGGATACTGATTTGACCAATACGTTGAGCGACATCCATGACTTTGTGCATGAGCTTTTCTGGTGTTGATAAGAATGTGTCATAGTGTTTCTTTGGAATGACTAAGGCATGACCTTTAGTGACTTGAGAGATATCTAGAAACGCTAAGACATCTTCATCTTCAAATAACTTATAGCAAGGTATTTCACCATCTACGATTTTACAAAAAACATCTTTTTCCATATATGTAACCCTCGTAAGGATATGATAGCACAAAAAAGGAGGTCTGAGCCTCCTTAATTGTGTTTTCGATTAGTCGAATAATTCTGGGAATGTTGATTTGAAGTAGTTGTAGACCACTGTGTCGTGATACTTGAGTTCCATCTTTTCGACCCAATGTTTCTTGGATAATGTTTGGTATGTATCATTATCGGCGACGATTTGGACGATTTCGTTGATGTAGGATTCAAGTTTGTTCATGGCATCGGTAAGTTCATTACCTTCTAAATCAGCATATGTCGCTTTGTTAAGAACTTTACTCTTAATCGCATCTTCCACTAAGACGATGTAGTATGTGCTATCACTCTTGAAGAGGATATCGTTTTGGACGGATTCGTCAGAAACGCTACTTGTCTTTCTGAGGAAGTATTGACCGTTGATCTTACCAACGACGTTGACAAGGTTCTTGGAACCAGCAACTTCGTTTGTGCCCCATTTGTTTGTAGCTGTATCGAATGTGTATTCGACGCAGGCATCACCGAGTAAGGCGTTAGCAACGTTGATATCGAATAATTGATTCTTAATGCTATCTGGTAAATCAGCAACACCGACGGATTTCACATACCAACCTGTGGATGTGTAGTCCTTTAATTGAAGTTCACGTGTTTTGATTTCTTGACCGACTTCAACTGTGTAAGCACCGCTGTTTGTGTAGGTGCCTTCGTTTTCAGATAATTTTGGGTTATCGTTAATCTTTTTGAAGTCTTCCATCATGTCACCATAGTTGGTGCCTTCGAAGTATTTGTAATCTGTACCTTGGACTGTCGCAGTCTTTAAGCCTTCAGCGCCAAATGCTTCAGTGGATAACTTGTAAGCAGCGTTTGTATCAACTTGGTTTGCTGGATCTCTCATAAAGGCACCGACCCAAGCTTCAGAGACTGTCTTGAAGGAATCAAGTGTAATGTCGTCTGCGCGGTCTTTATTGAAGATGTAGTTGTTAATGAATCTCTTCATTAATGTTTCAGCTTTGTTGATGTATTTGCTGTTTTCAGTGATGGAAAGAACACTAATGTGTCTGGCAGATGTACGGCCTAATGTGTCATAGGATTCATCGAGGATGTATTGTTCAACTAAAAGTTGACGATAGATATCTGGGATGAGTTTGTCTTCGACATAGGTGGCATCTTGTTCTGGATCTTCAATTTGGTCTAACGCCGCATTGCTTTGGTAGTTAGCACGGTGAAGGATGAAGTCCATTGAACCATCGAGTTTTTCGGCTGGAACTGTGAAGACATCTTCATCTTCAACTGCGGAAGTTAAGACACCTTCGAAGTATTCAGCGGCTGTTAATGCACGAACGTTGTTTTCGATGTCATTAGCAAGGGAACGTAAGTACTTTTCTTCTTTGAAAACATTTCTTTCGCTGTAAGAACCACCAGAGATAGCGGAATATAATTTTTCAGCGATACGTTTTTCAATTGTTTCCCACTTTTGATTTAAACGTGCATATTCGGATTGAGCAGGAGCGGCATCGTCAGCGACTTCTTTGTTTTGGTCGTCAACACGGTGACCAGCTTTGTTCTTGGTCCAGTAAGCACTGTGGGCTTTGATGAAGGCGTCAGCATCTTTCTTGTCGCCGTTTTTATAAGAATCAACAGCGGCCTTCAATGTGATAACGTCTTCTGGAGTTTCGCTAATCTTTTTAGCGGTAACTTTGTTGTAGTGACCGAAGACACTAACAGAGTATTGATATAACAATTCGTTTAAGACATCAGAGGCGAGAGAGCCATCACGATATTGATCGTAGATGTCTTTGAAAGTGTTAT
Source organism: Bacilli bacterium (assembly GCA_017551465.1). GTDB lineage: Bacteria > Bacillota_I > Bacilli_A > RFN20 > CAG-826 > RUG14515. The sequence continues at coordinate 2,590 of JAFZLN010000019.1, read as the reverse complement.
TGTAGATCTCACCATTGTAACCAGTGACTGTGACGACTGGAGAGTTTTTATCATCATAAGCCTGTGGTTTGGCAATAATGTCATCACTACATGAGGCGAGAGCGAATGTACTAAGTAACGCAAGTGCGGATACTTTTAAGATATTTTTACGCATAGTAGTAGTAATCTCCTTCCTCAGTGAACTTTAAGTAAGTTGGATCTGTAACGGCTGTTGGTTCATTCTTTAATTTGTAGAAGTCATCAGCAACCTTTTCAGGAACAAGACGTGTTAATGTTGGGGACATTTCACCAGTAATAGCGTTCTTTGTGGTGTATTGAGCATCACGATTGCTTTCTTGGAGGGCTAACATTTCTGTATATGTTCTCCAGTCTTCCGCTAAGCCTTGGTCTTGCTTATACATGTTGTTTTCTTGTTGTGCTTTGATGTATTCATCAATTTTGTTACCTAAACCTTTAGCAGCATCTTTGAATTCGATGGTGACTTGGGATTTGAGGTAGTTGTATAAACGATAATCATATGTTTGGTCAAAAGACTTAATAGCTTTTGTGATATCGTCTGCACGGTTCTTATAATCTGAGAATTCAGATGACCTGATGTAGTTAACGTAGGATCTAGCGTTCTTATCGTAACCTTCTTCACCTGGTAACTTTGTATCATAGTATGTGGCGAATTCAGCGTAATCATACATAGATTCTTCAATGACCATGAAGTGGATACCGAATTGGCTACGAACACCAACGATAACATTACCTTTTTCATCAACTAAGTAACCTTGAGCGTTGAATCTTGGTAAGGAAGCATCATAAACGGTGTTACTTGCAAGATTGTCGAATTCATCTCTTGGGTTAGCTAAGGCTGAGTAGTCAGCTTTCTTAGCATTCTTAATGACGAAAACATTGTGTAAGTTGAAGTATTTGTTCCAAATGATGTTTCTTGGATATAAAGCAGTGGAACCACCGGCTAATTTAGTGTTGTTAGCATCGGCTGTAACATCAGCGTATTTACCAAGGTTAACAAAAGCTTCATAAGGAACTTCGACAACGTTAGCTGGTAAGGCATCCTTAACGTTTTGTGTAATGCCTAAACCTTTTTGAATGATACTAGCGGCCGCATCAGCAGCGTTTGTAGCATCATAGATGTTGTCGTATGCATATAAACCTAAACGGAATTCATTGACCATTGTTTGACCAACAGAAGAAGCGACGTTTGTAACGATACCGACGTCACCACCTTTTTCATTGGAGGTGTCTTCACTCATTAAAGCAGTTTCGGTAAAGGACTTTTCACCTTTAGCTAATGTTTCAACGATTTTGAAGATCTTGTTAGCTTGTTCTTCGGTCACTGTGCCTTTATAGAATTTTTCATCAGCAGAAGCTTCTTCAACCTTCACTAAAATGTGACGGATGTGATATGGCATCGCGGATCTAACATCTTGTTCAGTAGAAGAACCATCAGCAGCAACACCTAAGAATTCTTCTTTTAATGCATCAGCTGAGTATTCGTCGGCGAACCAGGTTTCCATGACTGATTTTTCTTTGTCATAGATGTAGTATTCTTTTAAGCCTTTTTCATCTTCGACGTTTTTACTTTCAAGGATTGATTCCCATTCAGTGTCGTAAGTGGTTCCATTGTTCTTGGCGTTCTTGTCAGCGGTTTCTTTTTGTTCTTTGACTTGGTTTGTAGCCCATTTCTCGATTTCGTCATAATTCATTTCGCCTTTAAAGCCTTTTTCTTTAAATTCGTAACGAATTAAAACTTCTAAGATTTTGTCATAGAATTTACTGATACCGTTGGTTGTACCCTTGTAGGCATTGTAAACGTCGTTGGTAAGAAGAGCGACCTTTTCTTTACTACCATAAGGAGTAAATGTAACGATTGCTTTCTTATCTAAAGTGACGTTGCTACAAGCGGATAAAGCCATAGCAGCAATGAAGCCAGTAACTAGTGTTATTGATAGTTTACTTTTCTTCATTTTTAACTCTCCTTTTTCAAATAACAGCGCGAATATTATAAATATTCTATTTTTTTAATGCAACAAGTTTGTTAACAAACAGCCTCTTATCGTATGAAAAGCATGTTAGAAAAAACAAAAATTATCGTATCGTTTGCTTATGTAGTTTCTTATATGTAGAATATGTCACGGAATTTGAGGTAAGAGCTATGTCTACTTTAAAAATTAACAACTTACACGCCACTGTTGACGGCAAAGAAATTCTCAAAGGTGTAAACCTTGAAATCTCAGAAGGCGAAACAGTCGCATTATTAGGTCCTAATGGACACGGTAAATCAACTTTATTAAATGTCATTATGGGTCACCCAAGATATATGGTGACCGAAGGTACCATCTATTTTGATGATAAAAACGTTTTAGAATTATCCGTTGATGAACGTTCTAAACTCGGATTGTTCTTAGGTATGCAATTACCAGTTGAAATTCCAGGTGTTATTAACTCTGACTTTTTAAAGGCCGCAGTTAATGCTAGAAGAGAAAAACCAATTAGCACATATAACTTTTATAAAATATTAGATACCGCCACAAAAGAATTAAAAATGCCTTTTGATTTAGCGACTAGATCATTAAACGAAGGC
>JAFZLN010000018.1 GCA_017551465.1 Bacilli bacterium | reverse complement strand
TTTAAAGATCGCTTGCGATTTAGTGGACGAAGGTTTAATCGATGAAAAAGAAGCTGTCTTAAGAATCGATCCAGTCAGCTTTGATAAATTATTATTACCAGGCTTTGATAAAGACGACTTAGCCAAGAAGACACCAATCGCCTCTGGTTTACCAGCTGGTCCAGGTGCCGGTACAGGTAAAATCGCTTTTACTGCTGAAGAAGCTCAAGCCAGAAAGAACGCTGGTGAAAAAGTTATCTTAGCCAGAGCCGAAACATCTCCAGAAGATATCGTTGGTATGGTTGCCGCTCAAGGTATCCTTACAATGCGTGGTGGTATGACATCTCACGCCGCTGTCGTTGCCCGTGGTATGGGTAAATGCTGCGTCTGTGGTTGCGCTGCTGCTGTTATCGATGAAGAAAAACGTACAATCACCATTGGTGATAAAGTCTACACAGATAAGGACACATTATCCTTAGATGGTAGTACAGGTAAAATCTACGAAGGTGAAATCAAGACAGTTGAACCAGACTTAACCGCTGGTTACTTCGGTAGATTAATGGGTTGGGTTGACCAATATAGAGCCCTCAAAGTTAGAACAAACGCTGATACACCAAGAGATGCCAAACAAGCTAAGATCTTCGGTGCTGAAGGCATCGGTCTCTGCCGTACTGAACACATGTTCTTCGCTAAAGACAGAATCTTCTCTATGAGAAAGATGATTCTTGCCGATAAAGTTGAAGATCGTGAAGCTGCATTAGCCGAAATCGAACCAATGCAACAAGCTGACTTCGAAGCCCTCTATGAAACAATGTTACCATTCAACGTTAACGTTCGTTTATTAGACCCACCACTACATGAATTCTTACCACAAGAAGAAGAACTCATTAAAGAATTAGCAGACGCTCTCAAATTAAGTGTTGAAGACGTCAAAGATAGAATTGCTGAACTCCACGAAGCTAACCCAATGATGGGTCACCGTGGTTGCCGTTTAGCGGTCACATATCCAGAAATTTGCAGAATGCAAACAACTGCTATTATTAAAGCCGCTATCAACGTCAGCAAGAAGACCGGTACATTAGTGCAACCAGAAATCATGGTTCCATTAGTACTCGAAGAAAAAGAATTAGCCTTCGTTAAGAAGATCATCTGTGAAACCGCTGATAAGTTAATCGCTGATTCCGGTTTAGCAATGCAATACCACGTTGGTACAATGATTGAAATCCCACGTGCGGCATTACTCGCTGATGAAATCGCTAAAGATGCTGAATTCTTCAGCTTTGGTACAAACGACTTAACACAAATGACATTTGGTTTCTCTCGTGATGACGCCGGCAAATTCTTACCAGCTTATTACGAAACAAAGATCTTTGAAGAAGATCCATTCAAGACCTTAGACCAAAACGGTGTTGGTAAATTAGTCCAATTAGCCGTTAAGTTAGGCCGTGGCACCCGCCCAGACCTCCACGTTGGTGTCTGTGGTGAAACAGGTGGTGATGCAAAATCTATCGAATTCTATCACAAAGTCGGTTTGGACTATGTCTCCTGCTCTCCATTCCGTGTGCCAGTCGCTAGATTAGCCGCTGCTCAAGCCAATATCAAAAACCCAAGAAAATAATTAAACTTGGATAAATTAAAATCGCTCTCGACTGAGGGCGATTTTTTTATATTCGCTAAGTTATTAAATAGATCCCAACGGCAAGCAATAGACGTCTTTGTCAATAGAGTAAATATCGTTAGTGCCGCATATAATTGCAGAAGCGCCAACTTGGTATTTTGTATTCTTCTTTAAAATATCAAATGCTTTAATATCTGATTTGGAATATGAAATGCCACTCTTACATTCCACAAAGTGTAAAACACCGGCTTCTAATATCACCAAATCAATTTCCCTTTGATCGACATCTCTATAGTAATAGAAATTGGTCTTTTTATTGTTATTTTTATAGGATTTGATAATCTCATTAACAATATATGTTTCAACAAATCTACCCGCAAATATGCTGTTTCTTAATACGTCAGCGTTATTTAATCTTGCAAGATATGCCGCCAAACCTGTATCACAGAAATATAGTTTTGGTCTTTTAACTACTCTTTTCAAAGTGGAGTTTTCATTATATGGTTCAAGGAAATAAATAATATTACCTGCGGCTAAAACACTAATCCAAGACTTAACTGTGTCTACCGAAATGCCAATCGCCTTAGAAAGATTATTTGCCACAAATTCTTCACCAGTAAGAGACGCTAAAACTTCCATGAATTGTTGGAATTTAAGTTTGTCATTTAAATTAATTAATTTAGAAACATCTCTTTCGATATAAGTCTTAACATAATCCGAATAAAAAACGTCGCCATCCAGTTCTGGATTGTCAAATAGTTCAGGGAAGAAGCCTTTAACAATCATTGAATACAACTCGTCTACTGCTACTTTGTTTTCTTCGTTTCTTTTTTTGTTCTCTTGAGGATCGATAACAAAAGGCAACTCTCGAAGACTTTTAGTTTCTCTCAAAGAAAATGGAAACATTTCAATAATAGCGACACGACCAGCCATAGATTGACCAACACCTTCCATAAGGTTATATGCTTCTGAACCGGTTAGAATAAACATGCCTTTATTATCACCGCCATCAAATTAAGAATAAAGTGCTCGTGTGAGTCCGTCTTTATCATAGTATGGAGGGGCGTTGAAAATGGTGGATTCAATTATCAACTGTTCGGCAACAAGTTGCACAATGGTGTCCTCTCCGATGAGGTCGGAGGGTGGCCCCACCATCGGTTTCGACGAGCAAGACGCCAAAAACATCAGTGGCAACAAAAGACAGAATTGGGCTATTTTTTTCACGGCGGCAAAAGTACAAATAAATTGAAAACGGAAAATGGAAAAGTGGTGGTGTTCTCGGGACGGGGAAACAGCAAAAACAACTTGCTCAAAATAAAAAAGCGGAACATTTTATTGTCCCGCTTT
>JAFZLN010000017.1 GCA_017551465.1 Bacilli bacterium | reverse complement strand
ATAATACAAAACTCAAAATGTAACAACATTCATAGGAGGTAAAACTATGAAAAAAATGAAAGTTAAAGCTTTCCTACTCGCTCTCCCATTAATGATGGGTGCCTTATCAGGCTGTGCTAATTCCGGCTCTAAGGGCCTTACAATTAAGTTTTGGCACACATTTGGCCAAACCGTCGTCGATGGTTTAAAGAGCAAAATTGCTGATTTTAAGAAATTAGTCAAAGAAAACGATGGTGTGGATGTCAATGTCGAAATGAAATACCAAGGTGGTTATGACGATATCGCCAAACTCATCAGTGATGGTTTTTCAGTCAAGAACACCCCAACAATCGCCGTTGCTTATCCAGATAACGTTGCCGACTACATTGAAGTTGGTAAATCCGCTGGTGTGGATTTCGTTGTCAACCTTGACCAATTTATCAAATCCAAAGAAGTTGGCTTTGGTAAAGAAGCTTGGTTAGGCGATAAGTATGACGAAGAAGATTTTGTTGAAGACTTCTATGAAGAAGGTTCCGCCTACACATTAGAAGGCACCTATTCCTTACCATTCTTAAAATCCACAGAAATCATGTTCTATAACATGGACTTATTAGTCGAAGTCATGAAAGACTACAAACCAGAATTTGCCAGTTCTAAAACAAAGATTAAAGAATATATGGCAAGAATCTCCTGGACTGATTTCATGGACTTATGCGCACAAATCAAAGCTAACATGAAAAAATACTCCAACATGTTAGAAGTGCCAATGTGGTATGACAGTGACGCTAACTACATCATTACCAAGATGTTCCAAAACGACGTCCCATACACATCCATTGATAGCGCTGGTAAAGGCAAAATCGATTTTGCTAAGGGTTCTGATGCATTTGATAAAGTCGTCGACTTATTAGATGATGCAAGAAGCAACTACGCTGATGGCTTATTCACCACAAAAGGTATTAAGAATACTTATGGTAGTGACTTCTTCACCAATGAAAAATGTATCTTCTCTATCGGTTCCAGTGGTGGTTCTGGTTATAACTTCCCACAAGCCGATGCCTTCGAATTAGGTGTTTGCCGTGTCCCAGCCAGCAATAATAAACCAATTTACGTCTCCCAAGGTCCAACACTCGCAATGTTCAATGACCGTGGCTTAGATAAAGACGTTAATGAAAAAGCCCAACGCTATGCTTGGAAATTCATGAAATACATTACCAATGGTCAAGTTAACGCTGAAATCTGCGTTAATGGTTCCGAAGGTTATGTCCCAGTGAGACACAGCGCTTATGAAACAAGCTTCTTCCAAGACTTCATGGCGGAAGGTGAAAGATACGCTCAATGCTACAAGGTCGTCGTTGAAGACGTTAACTCTGAAGGTGGCTATTTAGTTAGTAAAGCCTTCAAAGGTAGTGCTTCTTTAAGAGACGAATGTGGTTCTATGTTAACCGCAGCCTTAACTGCTGCTAATAAAGATGCCATCCCAGCCTTAGTGGAAAGAGCGATTAATAACGCTAGCTTAAAGATGTAAGTGGGGGTGCGTATGAACAAATTCTTTAAAAAGATTTTAATTGGTGCGTTATGCGCTTCTGCCCTTACTTTATCTGCCTGTGAAACTAAACCAGTGAAAGGTGATAAGAACTGGGTTGACTATTCCACAAATGGTTCAGTCACACTCAATCTTGATTACCAAGGTAAAGATTTCTACACCGATGGTATTGGTCAATTTGAATTAAAGACCGCTATCGATGGCGATACCGCTCACTTCACTCCATTAGTCGATAAAGGCAATATCGGTACCATGAAAGCCCGTTTCTTTGGTATCGATACCCCAGAATCAACTGGTAAAGTGCAAGAATATGGTAAAGCAGCATCTAATTACACAAAAGATCAACTCTACGAAGCAAACGAACACGGTACAATCGTTGTTTCTAGTGCCCAAGACACATATGGTGCACCAGAGCCAGATAGTACTGGTAGCCGTTATGTTTCTCTTGTTTGGATTAACTTAACCAAGAAAAACGCCGCTAAAAGCGAATTACAACTTCTCAATCTCATGATTGTTATGGAAGGTTTAAGTTGGGTTAAAAACGTCCAAGCTATGCCTCAATATTCCGAAACATTCTACGCTGCACAAGCGCAAGCGGAAAAATACAAACTCAATCTTCACTCAGGTGAACCTGATCCAGACTTTAACTTTGGTGCTTATGAAGATGTTTCCTTGATTGACATTAAGAAAGAAATTCAAGCTTCTCTTGATGATCCAGATCATGAAAACAAATACAACAACGCCAAAATTAGATTCCAAGGTTCTGTTGCTGGCTTCATCAACCATATCTTATATATCCAAGACTATGTCTTATATGATAACGATGACCCAAGCCAAGGTGGCGAATACTGTGGTATCAACGTTTTCGTTGGTATGAGCGATATTTCCTCTAAATACACAAAGATTAACACTTACGTGCAAATCTGTGGTTTAGCGCAATACACCGAAAACTATGGTTTCCAAGTGACCGATACCCAAGGTAGATTCCCAGTGGGCTCTGCCACAAGTGAAAACGACGCTAAAGTTCTTTATACCCCTGATCAAAATGCGGAAACAGAACATAGCTTAACAGTGCGTGATTATACACTTGATCAATTAAATCAAATCGCCACTCAAAAGAATCCATATAATCTTGAAACTCTTAACTGTAGAACAAGAATCGTGGATGCTAATGGTGAACCAGCCCAATTAACAGTTAGTAAATGCTATGTCAGTGATTCAACATCTAAAGAAGTAACTCTTAACTTCGAAGGTGCAGAATTCTCTTGCTACATTCCATTTAACTATAAAGGCGATGCCAGTAGACCTAACTACCGCTGGGTCGAAAAGAGTGACTTTGAAGGACAAAAATTCACCTTAGTCGGTGCTTATGTCTATCACAAAACTCAAAGCGGTAAAATTACATTCCAAATTGTTCCAAACGGTCAGAATGACCTTGTTTGGGTGCAATAATATTTAGGAGGCAAGAATTATGTATTGTAGTCATTGCGGAAAGAAATTTGATGAACGTGCTATTGAAAAGAAGCAATCATCATACGTCCAAAAAGACGCTAATGGTGAATTAGTGGCCATTGATAGTGACGCAAAAGTGGAATATGTGTGCCCACAATGTGGCCATTTAGCCCACAACGACTTAAATGAAGAAGAATATAAATCTTTATCTCGTGCGGCTCACTCTCAACTTCAAAGAGGCGCTAATAGCTTTGCGCGTGGCATGGCTTTAAATCTTATCGGAATTATTATTGGAATTCTTGCTTTCTCATTCTTTTTACTCTCATTCAAAACCGAGGATGGTGTTAAAGTCATCGATATTACTAAATCAACATTCCTCGTGTTCTCAGTAATGAGTGTTGTGGCTGTTATTCTTTTAGGTTTCGGTATATATAACACAATTGTTGGTATCAACAAAAAAACAATGTATACTAAACTCTTAAAGGATTTAAATAACAAAACCTTTGTTCAATAACAAAGCAAAAAATAATAAGCAGGTATTAATAGGAGGAATTTATGAAAAAGAAAATTTTATTACCTATCTTATTGCTTGCGACATTATCTTTAGGTGGTGGACTCGTTGCTTGTAATCCAGCAGGTGGCTCAAGCTCAGGCGTTGTCTCCGCTTATAAAGTCGCAATCGACAACAAAGCAGCATTAGAGGGCGAATGGTACGAAGGTGATGCTAAAGACTTAGAACTCACCTTAACACCAGAAGCTAATGCTCTCCAAGAACTCCAAAACAAGAACCTTACTGTTACTTCCTCTGATGAAACAGTCGTTAAGGTTACTGGTTTAGGACTTACAGCATTAAAAGAAGGTACCGCTAAAATCACAGTTGATTATCGTGGTGCAAAAGAAGAAGTCAATGTCACAATCTTAAGTAAATCCGCGAAAAAGAAATACGGTGCTGCTCACGAAGGTACAGCTGAAGACCCATTCACAAACGAAGACGCCTTATTAGTCGCTAAGTCCGAAAAATATGGTGGCGAAGTTTACTATGTTAAAGGTATCGTTGCTTCCTTCTACAATGCTCCAGGTAGCAGAGATGATGGCATGGTTGCCTACTTCTTAGAACCAGCTACTGCCGGTGGCGAAAAATTTGAAATCTATAAGTGTTTCAAAGAAAACAATGGCAAATTAACCGATGATGACATTTGGGTCGGTGGTGAAGCTACAGCCTATGGTGCTTTCACAAAATACAACAACCAATACGAAACAAGTTCTGCTACTTTCGTTAGCTGTACAGGTGAAAAACCACAACCAAGACAAACATTAACAAAGACATTTGCTGAAACCTTAGCCGCTGGTGTCGCTCTTGCTGATGGCGATCAAACATGGGATTACTACAAATTCCAAGGCTACGTTACAGTTAAAGCTGGTAACGATTACTATTTAACCGCGACAAAGGGTGAAGCCTTAGTTGCAGGTAAATCCGATGAAGCTCATGGTGCAAAAGACATTAAAGGTACCAACGCTATCGAATTATATGGTGCTGGTAAAGTCGCTGAAGTTGCCGCTAAGTTATTAGAAGGCGCTAAAGTCGAAGTTACAATGATCGTTAAGAACTACCATGGTACAGTCGAAAATGGTCTCGCGTTAGCCGACGCTGATGTTACTGTTCTCGAACCAGGTACAGCTTGGGCAGTTCCAGAACCAGCAGTTGCTAACAAGACAGTTACTGAATTCGTTGCTTTAGAAAACAACAAGAAAGCCGCTTACAAAGTCACAGCGACAATCAAAGCTTGGAAAGGCGATGCCGCTGACCAATACGGTAATATGACCATTACTGATGGTACAACTGACTTAGTTATCTATGGTATTTCTGCTACAGCTACCGCCCTTGCTTGGGATGGTGCTGGTGAATATGCTTTCACAAATCCAAAAGACTTCTTAACAAACGAAGTCACAAAAGACTTAAAAGTTGGTGACAAACTTGTCATGAAGTTAATCCGTGCCGATTATACAAAAGATGGCAACACAACAATTCAAGGTACAGGTATCATTCTTGAAGTCGACAATGGCCAAGGTGGCGAACAAGTCGAAACAAGAGTTATTGACTTCTCCGCTAAAACAGCTAACCACAATAGCTATGGTGACACATGGACATACGGTGATGCCACAGTCGCTGGTGGTGCCAATAACAATGGCCAATGGGCATTCGTTAAGATGGGTGGTAAGAAAGATACAATTACCGCTGAAGGTCACCCAGGTACATGGATTAAGACAGATACAGCTACAGAATATGCTGTTGCTTCCGTCACAATCAAATACGTTGGTAAATGCTATAACCAAGACAGTGAAAAAGCCACAGTTAAAGTTGAATCCTATAGTGATGCTGCTTTAGCAACAAAAGTTGCTGAAACACCAGCTCAAGAAGTTGCTGCTATCACAACAAATGAAGGCGTCAACGAAGTTACATATGAATTCGCCGCTGCT
>JAFZLN010000016.1 GCA_017551465.1 Bacilli bacterium | reverse complement strand
TGATCGGTTTTGGTGAAAACTTCTTACCACTAATTTGCACAAATTGGTTATTAAGAAGGATGGATTTAAATACCGCTCTCGCTGTTTTGCCAAATCCCAGCATTACAACATTAATTGTTTTGTCGGGAAGGATTGTTCCATCTTTATAGAAAGAACGTGGCAAGAACTTAGCGAGATTGTAATTATTAGAGAATGCTCTACCAATAAGCTCATATGTGTTAAATGATGAACCAACAATGCCAATTCTACCTTTGCAGGCTTTAGAAATCTTATTGTCAATGAATCCTAAGACATCGGTGTTGGCTTGAACATGGAAATTATATGTTTTTCCATTACTGTTTTTCATACCTTCGATTGTGGATAAAACAGCACTTAAATATTCACCATCTTCTTGGAAAACTATAATATGGATTGTTTTGCTTGCAAAAGCTGTGTTTCTATTTAGTTTCTTGCCGTTGAATGGTTTATATAAATATGCGACGCCTTGCACGAATAAATTTTTCTTATCGTCTGCTGATAATTTGTTTAATGATGGATCAACCCAAAGGACACTATTATTGTGCTTTTTTGCATATGCGATTGCTTGTTTGTTGTAGCCAAACACGATATCTAACTTGTTAGAAACTAAACGTTTATTTGAAGCACAGAAGTTAACAATGGCGACCTTGAAGAAACCTAAAACGCCTGAAACCAAGGTGAGACCGCTCATGATAACACCAGCGTAAACATCAATCGCATAGATGACGTTATCTTTCATGTATGGTTGAAGCGCGGCTCTAATAACTTCAAATTTGAAGCCTTTGAGACCACCTCCTAAACATTCAATGAATGTGAGGAAATCAACACTGCCTTGATAACTATAGCCGAGATAATAAATAAAGAAGAGAATGACTAGCATTGGAATAAAAAACGCTAAATTCTTCTTGCTAATAAATCCTTTAGTAAAGATTCCAATGAATAATGCAAATCCTAAAATGATGATTAAACAAATAAGAATAATGATTGGTCCCATACTAGTTCCCCCCTATTCGTAATATTTATCGCTACCTTCTCTAAACATCTTCAATTCTTTTCGGCCTTCTTTTTCTTCAGAAAAGTCGATGAATTCATCTACCGTAATATAATCAAACTTACTATATAGTTTTACCGCGGCCACATTATCTTTGGTAACCCAAAGGAACGATGGAGCCTTGCCATATAAATTGAGCAAGTTTTTCATCATATATGAGCCAATGCCTTGCCTACGATAGTTCTCGTCAACAATAACTTGGCACATTAATCCACCTAAAACCATCGTGTTAAACATCTTAAACGTGGCATTAAACACTTCTTCAAATTTAGGAGGTAATGTTTTATTAAGTTCGCCAAACGCTCTAGTGTAGATAAAAGAGTTAGAGATTTCTTTTTTATATCCTCTAAATGAACCGAGGCCAACTAAGTTACCTGTTTTAAGATCTTCCACCACATAGTAGTTGTTGTAATAAAAGATTGAATCAGAATCATTGATGAGTTTTAGCATGACATCCAAATTGTCATCAAACTCGCCGATCATAAAATGATAGTCTAAGTCATGTGATAAAAGAAGTTTAGCAACTTTAATGAGATTATCTCTAATAGTTAGTTTCCTAAAACGTAGACTATTAATTTGCATCTTCTTTATAACCAAAATCTACTTCTTGAACCAAATTAGCGTCGATTAAGATTGGCTCAATCCATAGTTTCATATCTTCATTACTTCTAGCGATATTTGGAATGCAGTAATAAGAAACATTAACTGGATAATCAAATTCAGAGATAACACGGTAATCCGCTTCACGGTCACTATCGCTTGAAGACAATGAACAGTGATAGATATCATAACCATCTCTTGTCTTAGATGTGTAATCCATAAAGACAACTAATGGGAAGATAACATAGCCACTTGTGCTACCTAATCTAGAATCAACTTCACCAGTTCTTAAATAGTCCATAGCTTTTCTAACTTTATTAGCTAAATCACCAAAGTCAAAGTCTGGGTCATTGCTTTCATATCTTTCAAAACAGTTTTCTAAGCCCGCTATAGCGCGATACTCAAGCAAGTAGTCTCTACCTAGTAATTGATGGAGAATTTCGCTATATGGGTCTGTTTGACTTGGATAAGAGCATTGCTTATTGAATTGTTTAAGTTTTAAGACCATGGTTCTAACATCATTGTCTTTAACTTCTTGTAATTCGGTAGCGGCTTCTTCCGCTTTGTTCTTAAAGGCTTCAACCGCACTAGAAATGTATCTAGTAACAACGTTCTTTTCAAAGATGTTGCAAGAACTCATACTTTCAAAGTTCATTTTGACCGCACCATAAGCAAATAAGCCATGGTAGAAAACATACATTGTCTTTAATGTTTGACAGACAAGTTTTCTCATTGCTTCAGCTTTCTCATCTTGAGAGCCAACTTCACCATTAGCAATTTCACTAATAATTTTTAAACGGCTCTTAATTGATAATGGATAAGCTGTTTTATTAGATTCATTTTCATTTGAGAATGTTAATTTGCTTAATTCTTGAACAATAATAGCGGCTTGAATCTTTGCTTTGATACGGCCTTCGTCAACAGTTTCAGATCTAAATGAAACTTTCTTTTTACCATATGCTTCTTTGAAGTTGTTTTCCTTGGCGGCAATTAATTCTTGCCTGCTTTGCTCAATCAAAGCATCTTTGTTAATTCTATCTCTACCGAAACGGTATTCTAAGTTGGTTAAGAGTTGCTCAAAACGGTTGGAGTGTCCTTCAAATAATCCGAACAAGAATTTCTTTGCACTCTCACCGATTAAGATAACCGCGATAACAACATCCCAACCATAGCCTTTTTCTTCTTGACCATAGTTATTCAATAAATCGTCTGTGTTTTCGGCATCTTTAACGAACATGCTCTTATATTCTTCTCTCTTAGAGTAGGTGTTATAGATTCTTGTTTTAGAATCATCGTTTAAAATATCAGAAATCG
>JAFZLN010000015.1 GCA_017551465.1 Bacilli bacterium | reverse complement strand
TCTTTCATAATTTCGTTTTCTACCCATTTAGGGGCATCACCCATAATAAGGAAATCCTTATTAAGAAGATTAAAAGAGAGCACTAAGGAACGATCGTTTTCTTCATTGCTTGTGGTTCCATATGTATTGTAATTATTAAAAGTTAGACCATTTACACTAACGGGATAGCTTGAATAATAGTCATAAACGTTTTTGATTTTATATTCTTTTTGTAGACCTTCTAACGCTCCGTAATGGTCATAGTCATAATGGGTAATAAAGACTGCATCGATTTTATAAATCCTTTTCTTTCTTAAATAAGGGATTAAAGTGCCACTAGCGACATCGTTATAAGTTAGACCACCTGTATCAATGAGTATGACTTTTTGATGATGTCTAATTAATGTGCAATCGCCTTGACCAACGTTAATAAAGCTCACTTCACTTGTTAACCTATTTTCTATTGGTAAGGCATATAGCATTGTGATTATTATCATGCCATATGATATCCATCTTTGAATTGGTCTAAAGCCAATAGTTAGGTAATATAGATACACTAAATAAAGCGCATAATAGATAATCATTAATGCGACATTAAATTCAGGCATCAAAAGACCAAATGATAATGGCTTAATAATTCCTGTATATCCTTTTAATAAAAAGATTAGTCCTTTATCCACTGCGTATAGAGGAATCCTAAAGAAACATAGTAAGGAAATAATGCCGATTAGCAAGAATAAAGGCGTGCTTATTACCTGAAGTGGGAACGACATCACTACCACTTTGTGGTAATAGATAATTTCAAATGGCAAAAAGAACAAATATATCGTAAAAGATTTCCATAAGTAGGATTTGATTTTCTCACTTGGATAAACGTGTCTAATGAGATAGGAAATAATTGGAATGCCAAAACCTAAGATGAAGCTATCTTGATAGCCTAAGAAGTGATCAAATAAGAGACATATTATGCCCGCGATGCTCACTACTTCTAGATAGGAAAACTTCTTCTTAAGTGGATGCTTATTTATCCATTTCAGTAAGAGAAGAAAGACCACCCTAAAGACGCTGAATTTGGGTATAGTAAAAATAAGATAGATGGCTAAAAGCGCAATAGTTATTATCTCTGCATGTTTATCCTTCAAAAATAGTTTAAGTATATAGTTAAGGCCTAAAGCAAATAGACTAATATAAAGGCCACTTGCAGATAAGAATCTTGCTAAATGTAAATTAGTTAACGATTCACTAGTTGCGCTTTCGTCTCCATCAGAAAATAGAATTGCGCCAACAACACTTCTTTCTTCCTTATTAAAATGAGATAGAGCTTTCTCTCTAGATTCATTAATCCTTATGAAGTTATGCCACTTCACTTCGATGCGTTTTGCGTTAAGTGAATAAAAGACACCTTTCTTATTAAGGTAGCTTTTAAAATCAAAGCCTGATTCTAGAACTGTGAAGTCTAATTCTTCCTTTTTGCCACTAATTGACAAATAATCACCCAAATCATAAGTGTGATTCTTTGCATAGACATATAGTCTTTCTCCTCCACTGTTTAAAAGGAAATAGTTCTCTTTAACGGTATAAACGAATCCCGAATATGATTGTTTATTATAACTTGGCTTTATGAATGAATAACCGAATCCAAGAACTATCCCTCCCATGCACAAGAGCATCATTGGGAGTTTAAATCTTTTAAATACAAGGAAGAGAAAGACCAACGCTACTCCTATAAATAGGAAAATAGAGTATGTTAGAACATTTCCTAAATAAAAGGATAAGAAAAATAGAAAAATAATCACTGATGCAAAATCACGTAATTGCGCACTTTGTGATAGGTCGCGTTACCAATACCATAGACTTTTAATAAATCTTCTAAAGTACCAAAGTTGCCGTTTTCACTACGATAGGAAACTATCGAGCTCGCAATTGATGTGGTAATGCCGTTGACTTGCATTAATGTTTGGGCATCATCAGAATTGATATTAACTTTGGTGATTTCACTCTTAGAGCAAATATCAGTCTCATCAAATCTACTAGCAATGTAGTAAGTTGTGCCCGCTTTTAATGTAACGTTAGTAAAATAGGCTAAATCGTCGGCATTAGCGGTTGTTCCACCAGCGGCTTCTAGTAAGTCACCCATGGTGATTCCGTCGCTTAGAACGTATGTTCCGGCCTTATAGACTTCACCTTCGATTGTGTACTTACTGCCTTGTTGATTGCTGACTTCGGTGATGCTGTTACTGTTACCAGAATTGAGACCTTCTAAGTCTGGATCAATGACTAAAAAGCCCACAATAACGATAAAAGCAACGATGACAACACCTACGAGTACTTTCATCATATAAAAAACCTCCTCTATAAATTAAATAGGGAGGTTTTTGCGATTTTGTCCGATAAAATTTTATTTAATTTCAATTTTTACGATTTCAACCTTGTAAGTTTTGATCGCTTTGACTTCGATAATATCGCCAACTGTCTTACCAACTAAGGCTTCGCCTAATGGGCAAGAATTGGAGATTTTACCATTGACTGGGTCAGATTCAACTGTACCAACAATCATGTATGAAGCTTCTTTATTGTTATCAACGAAGCGGATGGTAACTGTGGAACCTAAGCCAACTTTCTTATTGCTTGCTTTGCCTTCTTCAATGATTTCAGCGTTCGCAATGATATTTTCGATTTCTTTAATACGACCTTCGACTTCAGCTTGTTTAGCTCTCGCAGCGTCGTAGTCAGCGTTTTCAGATAAGTCACCTTGAGCACGAGCTTCGGCTAATTGAACCTTGATTTCTTCACGTGCTACGTCGACTAAATATTTTAATTCGTCTTGTAATTTTTTATAACCAGCTTTGGTAAGTTTTTGTTTGTCTGCCATAACTTTCCCTCTTTTCTGCAAGCGATATTATATCAATATCGCATAAATATTACCAATATTTTATTTTATTTGTCAGATTGCTTTAATTCTTGAATCTTTGGATCATCTTGCCAAGCGTTGAAAACTTCTTCAACTTCATCATATTCTTCATCGTCTTCAATTGGCTCTAATTCGCCACTTTCAAGATAGCGCATAACGACGACTTCTTCGTCTTTATCTTCAGTGTCATAGAAGAAGACGTAGGAAGTACCTCTTTCTTCATTATCATAGGTGAAAAGGATTTGCATTAAGTGTTCTTTACCTTCATTATCGGTAACGACCATTTGTTTTTCGTTTTTGATTTCCATAATTAGTTTCCTTTCATTCTTAAATATGTATCCAAGATGACACAAGCGGCAATCTTATCAACGTTATCTTTTCTTTGCTGGTGGTTCATCCCTCTTTCGGAGATGAAATTATTTGCAGTGACACTGCTTAATCTTTCATCCATGGTGTCGATATTTAAAGTGGTTTTTTCTTTCTTTAAATCTTCAATAAAACGTAAAACGTTTTGACTCATTTCACTTTGCTCACCAGAAAGATGAAGTGGCATGCCAATAACGATGTCATTAATCATCATCTTTTCGGATAATTCGATGACATGTTTACGGGCCACAATATATTGGTTTTTGTCGAAGCGGAATGTCTCTAAACCATGCACAAAGCCAAGGGCATCGTTATAGGCGATACCGAGTGTTTTAGTTCCGAGATCTAACGCTAAATACTTTTTAACCACGTTAATATATTAACGCGTTTAGCAAATAATCGTTAGTTTATTTATATCTATTTTCTATATATATCGATTTCAGCGACGCTGATTTGGTGTTTCTTACTAACAAAGACTTTATAAAACTGATAAGTGACTACTTCAGGTACTCCTACGCCTTCTTCTTTGCCATAAGCGAAACGCAACGTATATGTTGGATTCCTAAAAAATAGTCCATCAAAATCATAATAATATGCTGGGTTAGGACGCATCATTTCACGTGTCACAACGAGATAATACTCATCAAAGATAGAGGCATCAACGCTATTAAAGAATTGCACGGTATAAGAATAATCTTTTTCATTTGCTT
>JAFZLN010000014.1 GCA_017551465.1 Bacilli bacterium | reverse complement strand
CGTTAATGGTGGCTACCCACTTCACACTTTTCAAGAAGTAGAAGATATCTACATGGTCTACATCTCTTCTCCTGAAGATAGAAGGAGAATTGAAGAGGCGTATCACTTTATTCTTGAGAAGCACGAAGGCCAAACCAGAAAGTCTGGTGAACCATATTATCATCACCTTATTGAAGTCGCTTACATCTTAGCGAGTCTTCAATCTGGCCCTAATACCATTATCGCTGGTCTTTTACATGACGTTGTCGAAGACACTGATGTCACCGTTGAAGATATTAAGAAGAGATGGGGTGAAGAAGTCGCTCGTATTGTCGATGCTTTAACAAAGATTCAACGTTTAAAATTATCCAAGATTACTAGTGAAGAGTTTGAAGCGGAAGATCACCGCAAGATTTTCATTGGCATGGCCAAAGATATCCGCGTTATCTTAATCAAACTCGCTGATAGATTACATAACTTAAGAACATTAGGCGCTTTATCTCGCGAAAGACAAATCGCTATTTGTAAAGAAACAATGGAAGTCTTTGCGCCTATCGCTGAACGTCTAGGTTTAGACATCATCAAAGGCGAAATGGAAGACTTATGTATTTCTTATCTTGAGCCTGAAAAATTCGCTGAAATCAAGCGTTTACTTAGTAAAAAGACTAAACTTTTACAAAAATCACTTGATGGTTTAAAGAAAAGAGTGGCCGATGTCCTCTTTGAAAAGAAGATTCCTTTTGAAATCTCTTCTCGTGTCAAATCCATTAACTCTATTTATCGTAAGATGTATATCAAAGGCCATCCTTTTGAAGAAATCTACGATATTTTAGCGTTACGTATTATTACTGAAACCGAAATCGAATGTTATGAAATACTTGGTTTAATCCATCAGATGTATAAACCAGTTCCTGGTAGATTCAAAGATTACATCGCGATGCCTAAACCAAATATGTATCAATCGTTACACACCACAATTGTCGGTGGTGATGGTAACTTCTACGAAGTCCAGATTAGAACTAAAGAGATGGACAGCATTGCCGAAACCGGCATCGCTGCGCACTGGGCTTATAAAGAAGGTGTCTATAACTCTCAGCAAGAGCAAAAAGAAATCGAAAATAAACTGCACTGGTTTAGAGAATTCGTCTCTCTTTCAAGCGAATCAGAAAACGATAACGCTTCTGAATACATGGACAATCTCAACCGTGATATCTTCGAATCACATATTTATGTGTTCACCCCAAAAGGTAAGGTTGTGGAACTCCCAAGCGAGAGCACACCTGTGGACTTCGCGTATAGGATTCACACCAAGGTGGGTGACCAATGTACTGGCGCGCTTGTTAATGGCGTGATGGTGCCACTTAACACCGTCCTTAAGACTGGTGATATGGTGGAAATCAAAACTAGCAAGAACTCTGTGCCAAGTGAAGGTTGGTTAGACTTCGTCGCTTCTAGCTCTGCGAAAACCGCGATTAGAAAATATATCGCTAAAAAGAACGCGGAGATGATGAGAGAAGACCGCATAGCTAAAGGTAAGCAAAGCTGTATTGATGCTTTCCATGAACGTGGTGTGGAAGAAGACGAGATGATGAAACTCCTCGATAGTGATAAAGTCTTGGAATACTATCATTTCCCAGATGTTGAATCATTATTCATCGGTGTTTCTGGTAGAAAACCAACCGCTAGTGCGCTTATCGACTTCTTAAAGATTAAGCGTCCAGTGAATATTGAAGTTAACTTCACTAAACGTAAAACTGATAAAAACGACCATTGTCCTGTCTATATTAAAGGGGCTGGAAAGATTGCCATTGCTTTAGCAAATTGCTGCACTCCAGTGCCAGGAGACGACATAGTCGGCTATATCACACGCGGTAAGGGCATATCCGTGCATAGAAAAAATTGCCCAAATATCGCTAACGAAAAAGAAAGACTGATCGATGTCTATTGGAGAGACGATATTGAATTCGCCACTTATCCTGTGGATATCGTTATCGAAGCCAGTGATAGAAATAGTTTATTAATGGATATTATGGCGGTCTTCCAAAACGCGAAAGTGGGCGTGAACAACTTACACGCTCGTAGCAATAGCCAAAACTTATCCGCAACTATTAGCGCGACTATCATGGTTAGCGATGCTAAACGTCTGCATGATATCTTTGTTTTGTTAAAAGGTATTACTGGCGTTTATCGTATTGATCGTGTCATTCATTAAGGAGAAAAGATATGTTAACAAACAATGTTAAAGGTACTCACGACATCATTGGTGAAGAAGCTAATGGTTTCGCTTACCTTGAAAATGTATTAAAACAAATTTGTGAATTATTCGCTTATAACGTAGTTAGACCTCCTGTAATCGAACATAGCGAACTCTTCGTTCGTGGTGTGGGTGAAGGTAGTGATATCGTCCGTAAGGAAATGTACACCTTCAACGATAAAGCTGATCGTTCAATTACTTTACGCCCAGAATTCACCGCGGGCATCATGCGTTTAATCGTTCAAAACAAGTTATTAGCGACCAATGAACTCCCATATAAGGTTTATTACTGCGGTCCAGTCTTCCGTTATGAAAGACCACAGCTTGGGAGATATAGACAGTTCAATCAATTTGGTGTGGAAGCAGTGGGAAGCAATTCTCCTGAAATCGATGTCGAAACAATCACCTTAGCCTATACCATCTTAAGTTCTTTGAACTTAGAAGGTGTAGTGGTCAGTCTTAACACCTTAGGCGATGATGAATCACGTAACGCCTATAAAGAAGCACTCAAGGCCTACTTTGCTAAATATTTAGATAAGATGTGTCCTGACTGCCACTCTCGTTTTGAACTCAATCCTTTAAGAATTCTCGACTGCAAGGTCCCAGAAGATCAAGAAATCGTTAAAGGCGCACCTAAGATGAAAGATTTCTTAAGCGACGCTGCGAAAGCGAGATTCTCTCGTGTCTTAGAATTATTAGACGCTTTAGATATTCCTTATCAAGTCGATGACACCTTAGTGAGAGGCTTAGATTATTATTCTGAAACCGTCTTTGAATTCCATTATGTTTCTAAGACCGGTAATGACTATGGCGCGATTGGCGCGGGTGGCCACTACGATAAGTTAGTCAAAGAAATCGGTGGTCCAGATGCCGCGGGTGTTGGATTCTCCTTTGGTGTTGAAAGACTTTATTCCGTCCTTAAGGATGGCGAATTATTACCAGATAACATCAACACAAATGTGGAAATCTATGTCATGCCATTAGGGGAAGCGGCCAAGACTATGTCACAACAAGTCGCCTCTGAACTTAGATTATCCGGATTCCGCACTGACATCTGCTTTGAAGATGTGAAGCTCGGTAATATGTTCAAGCGCGCAGAAAGAAAAGGCGCAAAGTTTGCCATCATCATCGGCGAAGATGAAGTCAGCAAACAACAAGTTGTTATTAAAAATCTAGAAACAACAGAACAAAAGAGTTGTGAACTAGATAAATTAATAGAAACCATTTCTACTGAAATGGGTGAAGAATTTTGTGATTAATCACAAAGGTAGGTAGTATTATGGAAAGAAGCCATTACAGCAATGAATTAGGCTTGGCTAATGTTGGTGAAAAAGTCACCCTCATTGGTTGGGTCAGCAAAAGAAGAAACCTCGGTTCCTTACTCTTCATCGATTTAAGAGACCGCTATGGTTTAATTCAAATCGTCGTTAACGACAACGTACAAATTCCTGATGTCAGAAACGAATACGTCATTCAAGTGAAAGGTGAAGTCGCTAAAAGAGCTGTCGCCAATCCAAAATTAAAGAGTGGTGAAATCGAAGTCATCGCTAGTGAAGTAGTTTTACTAAACACTGCGAAAACCACACCTTTAATCATCGCTGATGAAACAGATGCTTTAGAAGACACCAGACTTAAATATCGTTATCTCGACTTACGTCGTCCTTGCATGCAACATTATTTCGATGTGCGCGACACAATTAAGATGACCACACATAGTTTTATGCACCGTCATCATTTCATCGAAATTGAAACACCAATGCTCTGTGCTTCCTCACCTGAAGGTGCGAAAGAATATCTAGTACCATCCCGTGTGCATAAGGGTCAATTCTATGCTTTACCACAAAGCCCACAAATGTTTAAGCAATTACTCATGGTCGCGGGTTTTGAAAGATATTACCAAATCGCTAGATGCTTTAGAGATGAGGACTTAAGAGCCGACCGTCAACCAGATTTCACCCAAATTGACGTTGAGACATCTTTCTTAGATCAAAATCAATTCTTAGCGTTGATGGAAGAACTCATTAAAGAAATCTTTAAAGCCACAATTAACTACGATGTGAAACTTCCACTTAGACAAATGACTTATAAAGAAGCCATGGACCGTTTCGGTAGTGATAAACCAGATACAAGATTCGGTATCGAGTTAAATAATATTAAAGATATATTTAAAGAAACAACATTCGCTGGTTATCAAACTGCGGAAGCCATTAAGGCTATCGTCGTTAATGGTGTGGCGGATCAAACAAGCCGTAAAGTTATCGATACTTTAACTCTTGAAGCAAAGAAATTCGGATTAGGCGGTTTAACCGTTCTTAAGAAAGAGAACGGGGAATTAACCGGTTCCTTCCTTAAATTCCTTACAGAAGCCGAAATTAAGGCTTTAAACGAAAGATTAGGCTTAGTGGATAATGACATATTAATCATCGCCGCAGGCAATGATAATCGTGTTACACCTTTATTAGGTGCGCTACGCTTAAAGTACGGACGTGAACTTGGTCTCATCAAAGAAGGAACCTACGATTTATTATGGGTCGTTGACTTCCCGATGTTTGAAAGAGACGTGGAAAGTGGGGCAATCGTTGCTACTCACCATCCTTTCACCCGTCCAAGAGACGAAGATGTTAAATACTTAGATACCGACCCAACAAAGGTCTTAAGCTATGCTTATGATATCGTCATTAACGGTTATGAAGCTGGTGGTGGTACTCTTCGTATTTACGACCAAGATATGCAAAGAAAAATCTTTGAAGTCTTGGGTTTAAGCGATGAAGAAATCAAAGAAAGATTTGGTTACTTCGTTGATGCCTTACAGTATGGCACACCTCCACACGCTGGTATGGCCTTTGGCTTAGACAGATTAGCGATGATTTTAGGCGGTACAGACAACATTCGTGATGTCATTGCCTTCCCTAAGAACTTGGCCGCTGTTGACCCAATGACCAATGCGCCTACAAATGTCACACAAGCGCAACTTGATGAATTAGGCATCAAATTCGACAAATAGGTTATAACATAGTTATACAAAAACTATTTAAATACTAAATAATTACTAAATTCAGAGGTAAAATTACATGAACAAAAACGATCAATTAGCGATTGCCACAATCAGATCATTGTGCATCGACACAATTAACAAAGCCAACTCTGGTCACCCAGGTATGGCCTTAGGTAGCGCTCCAGCTTTGTATACCTTATTCACAAAGCATTTAGTGGCTACACCAAAAGATAGCAAATGGTTCAATAGAGACCGTTTCGTCTTATCCGCTGGTCATGTATCCGCGCTTTTATACTCAATGCTTCATTTAAGCGGTTATAAAATCAGCATGGACGACATGAAACAATTCCGTCAAATCGATTCCTTAACTCCAGGTCACCCAGAATTTGGCTGGACTGATGGCGTTGATGCCACAAGTGGTCCTTTAGGACAAGGTATTTCTCAAGCCGTTGGTATGGCGATGGCGGAACAAATGGTCAATAAGCTTTATAGCTTTGGCGATGATGTTTGCAATCACTATACATACGCCTTATGTGGTGATGGCTGCTTACAAGAAGGTATCTCTCAAGAAGCAATCTCTTTAGCCGGTCACTTAAAGCTCAATAAAATGATTCTCTTATACGACGCTAACCAAGTGACACTCGATGGTGCTTTAGACTTATCCTTCTCCGAACAAGTTAAAGCCAGATTCTTAGCTAGTGAATGGGATGTCTTAGAAGTTGCAGATGGTAACGATATCGACGCGATTGACGCTGCTATTAGCCAGGCTAAAAAGAGCAAAGATAAACCAACCATGATTATGATTCATACCGTCATCGGTTATGGTAGTGCAAAGCAAGGCACAAACAAAGTCCATGGTAACCCATTAGGTGCGGAAGACGGCAAAGCCGCTAAACTCTCCTATGGCTTCGACCATGAAGACTTCTATGTGCCACAAGAAGTTTACGATTTATTCAAAAACACCTTTGGTGCGCGTGGTGAAAAAGCCCTTGACGAATATAACGCTAAGTTAGCTAAATTAGCCGCCGATAAGAAGACCAAAGATGAATACGATAGATTCATGTCCTTAAACGGTGTTGATGTTGATAAATACCTTCCAGGTGTCTATCCAGACTTCGTTGAAGGTTCCGCTACATCCACACGTGTTGCCTCTGGCAAAGCCTTAAATTACTTAATGCTTTCTATGCCAAACCTCTTCGGTGGTTCTGCTGACGTCGCGGGTTCTGTTATGACCAAACTCGATAATGGTGCAAACTTTGACGCTAACAATAGAGCCGGTCACAACATCAACTGGGGTATTCGTGAATTCGCGATGGCGAGTGCACAAAATGGTATGCTCTTACACGGTGGTGTGAGAAGCTATGTCGGTGCCTTCTTCGTCTTCTCTGATTACATGAAACCAGCCATCCGTATGGCTTGCTTAAGTCATGTTCCAGCCATCTACTTATTATCTCACGATAGTATCGCCGTAGGCGAAGATGGTCCAACACATCAACCAATTGAACAATTAGCGATGTTACGTAGCATTCCAAATATGGATGTTATTAGACCAGCTGATGAAAGAGAAACATATGGCGCTTGGTTCGCCGCTTTACAAAGCAAGAATCATCCAACCGCGATTATCCTTTCCCGTCAAAATCTTCCTTTATTAAAGGAAAGTGATGGTGAAGCCTTAAAACGTGGTGCATATGTCGTCAGCAAAGAAGAAAAGAAAGCTGACTTTGTCTTAATCGCGACAGGTAGTGAAGTCTCCCTAGCCGTGGCCGCCCAAGGCTTATTACGCGAAAAGGGCATTGATGTGAGAGTTGTCTCTATGCCATGCTGGAGCTACTTCGAAAAACAAGACGAAGCTTACAAGAATAGTGTCATCAACCTTCCAAAGGCAAAATGTGTTTCTATCGAAATGCTTTCCACGTTTGGTTGGGCAAAATACGCTGACACAAACATCGGTTTAGATCAATTCGGTGCTAGTGCCCCAGCTAAAGACGTCTTCAAGAAATTCAACTTCACTCCAGAATTCGTTGCTGGTGTGGTTGAAAACCTCAAGTAATTAACAAAACACAATTAAGAGAAGCGGGTCCACCGCTTTTCTTTTTGTTTGCTCCACCACCACTCTTATTTATTTAATAAATAAGAAAATACTATTTAGCCTAAAACAAGTCAAGTGTTTTTTCTTCTTTCGCGCATGAGAAAAATCTTTTCAAAAATGTTTGACATTCCAAGGCCCCTAGTTCTCGTACACGCTTGCGTATATGCGTGCATTATGCGTATAGAATTTTGGGGTCTATTTTTCAAGTGAAAAGAAATGTTTTTATTTGCTTGCAAGTGGGAGTGGAAGTCTTTATAATCTCACAAAACTTTCCGATTTACTCTTTGCTAAACGAATATATTTAAGATATATTATAAGTAGGTACAGATTATGGCAGACTACGTCTATATTGATAACTACGCTAACAGAGGCAAAATCGCTATCTCGCTCAATGTCTTCGATGCATTAGTGACTAGTGCTTTAAGCAATGTCTCTGGTATTTCTATGAGTAGTGCTCATATGAAACGCAATCAAAAGATTCGTTTAAATAGACCAGTCCAAACAACCATTAGACGTGGTATCGTTCACGTGTGGGTGGCCGTAGATGTCGCTAAAGGCACCAACTTACAAGAAGTCACACACAATATCCAAGACGAAATTACCAATGCCTTCTTAATGGCGACCGAACAGGTACCATTTGACGTGCAAGTCAAAGTAATATCGATTATTTAATTTATTAAACGTCTTTTTTTATGGAAAAAATATCTCGCAATCAAGAAAACTTTATAATCATGACCGTCATCTATGACGAAATCGCTGACCAAGTGGCCAGTAGAGAACATAACTTCCGTGATGTTGATGAAATCATCACCGAGATGACTGATGATCCTCGTCCTTTTAAAGAGCATAGTGCTTATGTGCAAAACATGATTTCTAGTGTTTTAAATAACTATGGCGCCATCATTTGTGCTTTCCAACCACATTTAAGAAACTGGAAATGGGAAAGATTGCCATTACTAACACAAGCAGTTTTATTAATGAGTTACGCTCATTTCTACTACGTAGAAAAGATTGATAAACGCATCGTTATTAATACCGCAGTGGAACTGGCTAAGAAATACATTGAAGAAAAGCAAGCCAAGTTCATCAACGCGATATTAGATGAGGTCTTATAATGAACCAAGATCGCCCAGTCTTTACAGTCAGCGATATCAACCAATACATTAAGGCTCTCATTGGCAATGATGAAAATTTAAAATACATCTACGTTAAAGGAGAAATCTCTAATTTTAAAATGGCTAGCAATGGTCATTTTTATTTTTCCCTTAAGGACGATAAGTCTTTAATCGGGGCAATGATGTTCTCTAACTACGCTAATAAGATTAACTTTAAGCCAGAAAATGGCCAAGAAGTTGTGGTATTTGGCTCAGTAGATGCTTATCCAGGTAGAGGCACATATCAAATCATCGTTTACCAAATGGAAGAAGTTGGCGCTGGTCAACAGCTTCTAGAATTAGAAAAGCTTAAAAAGAAACTCCTAGAAGAAGGCTTATTCGATGAATCTAGGAAAAGAAAGATAAATCTTTATCCAAACGCAATTGGCGTTATTACCGCCCCGAATAGTGCGGCTATTAAGGACATTCTTTTTAACATCAAAAGAAGATATCCAATCGCCGATATTTATGTCTTCTATAGTGCGGTACAAGGCGAAAACGCCCCTAAAGAATTACTCAAAGCCTTTGAATTAGCCCAAACTTATCCTTTGGATACTTTGTTAATTGGCCGTGGAGGTGGCGCTAGCGAGGATTTAAGCGCTTTTAATGACGAAGCATTAGTACGAGCCATTGCTAACAGCAAAATGCCTGTAATCGCCTGTATTGGCCATGAGATCGATTCCACATTGGTGGACTTTGTCGCTGATAAGCGCGCTAGCACACCTACAGCAGCAGCGGAACTCGCCACTGTTGACCGTAGGGAAATAGAAGAAAAGCTCTCCTTTGCCTTACAGGATATGGAAGAAAGCCTAAAGAGCCGCATCCAAGGCATGAAAGATGATTTATCTTCTTATAAAGAAGATTTGGATTTAGAGATTAGACAACTAGTCAGTCATTATCAAGAACTATTAAGTCACAAGAAAGCCACTTTAGAGGCTCTTAATCCTGATAATGTTATTAGCCGTGGTTATTCCTTAACAGTTGATGCAGAAGGAAAGCCAGTCAGCGATATTAAACTAGTTAAAAAAGGACAAAAGATCAGAACCATCTTAAAAGATGGCATCATTAATAGTGAAGTCATAGACACGGAGAAGAAGTAGTATGGAAAAAGAGTTTGATTTTGAAAAAGAGATGAAGAGATTAGACGAAATCGTCGCTAATATTTCTTCTGAAAAGCTTCCTTTAGATGAGTGTTTAAACCTCTATAAGGAAGGCCAAGAAATCATCAAAAAGTTAGAAAAAGCCTTAAAAGACGCGGAAGAAAAGGTCGAAAAGGTCATCGAAAACAAATAATTTTCAAAGTATTTTATTAGTGGTTTACTAGTAGATATAATACTTTGTATTAGAAATAATGTCCTGTTTAAGCAGGATTTTATTTTGCCAACAAATTTAGTTAACATAATCTTCATGCGCATGTATAATGTAGGTATGAGCAAGGTTATTGTCCACATTGACTTGAACGCATTTTTTGCTAGATGCGAAGAAATCAAAGATCCCACTCTAGAAAATAAGCCAGTGGCTATTGGCCACGATGGGAGAGGGGGAATCGTTTCAACATGCTCGTATGCGGCGAGAAAGTTTGGTGTTTCTTCGGCTATGCCGATGTTTAAAGCTAGACAACTTTGTCCAAACTTAATCGTCATTCCTGGTGACTATCATTATTATTCAGCGATGAGCAAGAAGTTCTTTAACTTTGTTAGACGTTATACAAAGCTTGTGGAACCAGCCTCTGTCGATGAATGCTTCGCGGACTTTACCGACGCAGTTAAAGGGCAGAAGGATGTCGTGGCTTTCTTTAGAAAGCTCCAAGAAGACTTGTTTAAAGAGACACAGTTAAAGTGCTCAATAGGCGTATCCACGACAAGGTTCTTAGCGAAGATGGCCAGTGACTATCAAAAGCCAATGGGTTTAACCATTATTCATAAACGTGATATTGAGAAAATTTTGTTCCCACTCAAAGTGGAATCAATGTTTGGTGTGGGCAAAAGAACCGCGCCTAGACTTAAAAGTGTGGGCATCAAAACCATCGGAGACTTATATAACAAGCTTGAAAGTGATGACGAAGATGTTAAAAACATCACTGGTAAATTCTTCTATACACTCAAAGTGTGGTTAGAGGGAAAAGGCTCTGATGAAATCGAAATTGAGAAAGGGGATCCTAAGTCTTTAGG
>JAFZLN010000013.1 GCA_017551465.1 Bacilli bacterium | reverse complement strand
CCGATAGAACCAAATGAATGTGTTGGTACAGGTAATACTTCACCTTCAGCGACATAGGCAAGTAAGTGATTATCAGAAGTAGATTGTAATCTATAGAAAGTAATATCTCCTGGTTTGATATCTCCTTCTAAAGTACCATTAGTGACTTCCTTAGGAAGGGCTCTCGCCATAATCTTTTGATATTTCATTTCTGGCTTACATAATAACTGTGTACATGTATTGCCGCAGTGGAAGCCCATAAAGGTATCTCTAAAGTTATAATCATATTTACCTTCAATATCTTGCTTATAGAGTTCTTTTGGCAATGTATTGTTGATATCTAATAAGGTGACTGGTGATTCACTCACACATGTACCAATATATTCAGAAAGCGCTCCATAGATATCAACTTCACAAGAGACCGGTATACCTCTCATTGTTAATCTAGAGTTAACATAGCAAGGAACAAAACCAAACATGGTTTGGAAAGCTGGCCAGCATTTACCCGCGATAGCGACATATTTTCTATAGCCTTTATGTTTTTCAATCCAATCTAAGAGTGTTAGTTCGTATTGGGCTAACTTAGGTAAGATAGATGGTATTTTATTACCCGCGCCTAAGTCTTTAGCCATATCTTCCACGACTGATGGGATTCTTTCATCATTTTCATGTTTCTTAAATGATTCAAATAAATCTAATTCACTATTTTCTTCAACTTCGACATTGATGTTATAGAGTTGCTTAATAGGCGCATTACAGGCGAGGAAGTTTTGTGGTCTAGGACCGAAGGTAATAATCTTTAAGTCATTTAAACCAATAATGGTTCTAGCGATTGGTAAGAAGTCATGGATACGATCCGCTAAATCGGAAGCATCCCCTACTGGGTTTTCAGGAATATAAGCATTAATGTTTCTAAGCTTTAAGTTATATGAAGCATTAAGTAAACCACAGTAAGCATCACCTCTATCACTAGAGAGAACACCGATATTTTCTTCTTCTGCAGCGATAAACATCTTTGGACCATCAAAGTGCTTCGCTAATAAGGTTTCGCTTATTTCTGGACCAAAGTTACCAAGGAAGACCACTAAAGCGTTACAGTTATGAGCTTTAACGTCTTCTAATGATTTAACCATGTCTATTTCACTTTCAAAGATACAAATAGGACATTCATAAATATCGTCTTTGTTATATTTCTTTTGATAGGCTTCCACTAAAGCTTTTCTTCTCTTGATGGATAATTCAATTGGGAAGCAGTCACGAGATACCGCGACAATACCAACTTTAACTTGAGGAATATTATTCATAATAAAAGTCTCCTAACGAGACTATTATATGGAACATTTTAAGGATTGTATCTAAAAAGTTCAGCGATATATTTAATAAAAGCAAAGTGCCCGTTTTATTTGAGCACTTTTAATGATTAATTTTTCAGAGATGCAATTGGAACAACATACACACCATCTGGGCGCTTATATGCACCACTAACTAAGCCACAAATGACACACAATGTTTTTGCAGGCTTGCCACCTTCTTTGAGAATCTTGTTATTAATCTTTATAAGGTTGGCGGCCGCTTCATCAATTTGATTTGCGCCGAGTTTTATTTCAAAGGCGCACCATGATGAGTCTTCTAATTCGATTACTGCGTCTATTTCATTGTTATTGTAATCTTGATAATGATATACCTTGGCGCCAAATGAGTCTGCATAAATAAGGAGATCTCTTTCCACCATTGATTCAAAAAGAAATCCAAAATAATTTAAGTCAGAGAGAAGTTGTTCTTTTGTTAGTTGAAGGATAGCGCAAGGCAATGAAGGATCAACAAAGTGTCTCTTTTCACTTTGTTTAACTCTCAAAGAAGAGCGAATTTTTGGTGAAAACGGAGGAATATTATCGGTTAAATATAAACTATTTAATAGATTTAAGTAGTCAGTTATTGTATCAACACTAATATCATCAACATCTTTTTCTTTAATATCGTTTTTCAAAGTCGTATTTGTCGATGTTGTAGATTCATTTCTTGCTAAGGATTTCAGCAATAACTCGACTTTATGCTTATCTCTTTTAATATCATCGACTTTATATATATCTTCATTCAAAACTGATTTTACATATTCTCTAGAGACTAGTGTTGCTTGGTTAGCATTCATGCCAATATTGGATGGCCATCCCCCACACAAGACACATTCTATTAATTGATTTAAATCAACGTTCTTTGTTAAGCAGTCTCCAGCTTTTCCTTCACAAATGCTCTTAAGTGAAATCAAGCCATCAGAAAGACCACTTTCATATAATGACATTGGTCTCATTTTTAAATGTGCAATTCTACCAGTGCCAGAGTGAATATATTTACTCTTATTAACCGCCGATGAACCTGTAAGAATAAATTGTCCTTTAATTGGTTTTGAATCTACTCTTCCTCTAACAGCATCCCATAGTAAAGGAGTTTCTTGCCATTCATCAATCAATCTTGGTGTTTCACCATCTAATACCGCATCAGGATTTAATAAAGCGATTTGTCTATTATTAAAATTGTTTTTAGGATCAGCTAATAAGAATTCACTGTTAGAAGCGTTTCTGGCAGTCCATGTTTTGCCACACCATTTTGGTCCTTCAATTACAAGCGCACCAAAAACATTCAAATATTCTTTTAAAACTAAATCAATAATTCTTTTCCTATAGTTTTCAATTTTCATAAGGCTTTCCTCGGCTTTTATTTTACGCCATTCCGAGAGATTTGCCAATATCATTCCGAGAGATTTATAGTTTTTGTTCCGAGAGATTTGCCAATATCATTCCGAGAGATTTCAAAGTTTGTTATAGAAAAAGCACTCGTTTTTATCGGAGCGCTTCTTCTATTCATCTTTATATTCACGCTTAGCGAACAATGTTTTTTCTAATAATAAACCAGTGACCTTTTCGTTTAGCAAGTAGATTGGGAACGCTAGAACAGCGTAAGCACCAACAAAGATGATTTGTTCTAAGGTCATGGTTCTAAATAACGTTAATGTTAAGTTAGGAATAATATGCTTAAAGACATATGGAATAATCATTAAGAAGCCACCTGCTTCATTAACCATTTCAGTACCACTGATGATGAAGAATTCAGGGGCTAACCATAGAATGAAGAGAACCACTACTAGGGTAAGTGAATATAAGATCTTTCTAAATGTCGTAAATGGACGGCAGTTATTAAAGAAGATAATGAAACCACCGATAGTGACGCATAACGCCATTGTTGGTATCCAGCCAAAGCTTACAATCTCACCATTTTCAAACGTTGTGGCAAGTACTGATTTAAGCATATCCACTGTTAGTGATTGATTAATGACTATTTGACTAAATAAGACATATAGAAGCGCAATAGCGACAGGTATAAACATATAGAAGCCTGATAATATTGCTCGTTTAGTTACGTTCTTATAGAAGTTACCTTTAACTCTAGTCTTATCTGGTTCTAAGGCCACGAAGACTGAGGCAATACCGGTAATGAAGATATTAACCAAAGACATAACTGTTGGTTGAATCATATGTGGTAAAGCAATAAGCATTGGGAAAATGGTAATAAAGAACCATAAGTAGTCTTTCATCACAAATAAGGATGAAGATCTTTGGATATTATTAACAACACGTCTACCTTGGAAGACAGCTTCCTTCATATTGGAAAAGTTAGAATCTAATAAAACGAGATTTGCGACGTTTTTAGTGGCCGCTGCACCATTTGCTAAGGCAATAGAGCAATCGGCTTGCTTAAAGGCTAATAAGTCGTTTAAACCATCACCAGTGACACCAACGATACGGTTGTTCTTTTTAAGGATAGCAATGATATCCGCTTTTTGGTCAGGAGTGACTCTACCAAATATCGCGTTATTTAAAACTAATTCTTCTAAGTTATCATTTGGTCCAACTTTAGACATATCCACGACTTTATCCCAGTTAGCGATACCTGATTGTTTAGCGATATAACTAACAGTGCCGATGTTATCACCAGAGATAACTTTAATATCGACATCATTTTCTCTAAACCATAACATCGTATCTTTAACTTCTGGTCTAATTGTGTCGCTTAAGATATGCATAGCCACGAGAGTGTTATCCGCTGGAACTGGTTTATCTTTAATCACTACACCATTAACTTTAGCTAAGACGATAACACGTAAACCACTTTGCGCATATTCATTAACTTTCGCTAAGACTTCTGGGTCTTTAGTGATATATTCAGGAGCGCCCATCACAAACCAACCTAAGCCTTCAAATTCCACCGCGGAATACTTTCTCGCGGAGGAGAAGTGAATTCTATCGTTAACTTTAAGTTGATCTAAATTCTTAAATTTCTTTCTAAAAGCATTAGAGGAGTTTCTTTGACCATAGTCATCAATACGTTCCACGAGTTTACCAAACTTATTTAATAAAGCGGTTGATGTTTGATTAGCCTCATTAAAGGCATCTAAATAAGAAGACATCAATCTATCTAATGATTCTTCGTTATAACTCTTATCTAGGATAACAGTTTCTTCAAGGGTCATTGAACCATCAGTCAATGTCCCTGTCTTATCTAAACAAAGAGTATTAACTCTAGATAATGATTCAACGGAATATAAGTCTTGGGCTAAAGTCTTATTTTGCGCAAGTTTAACGACACCTGTCGCCATGGCCACACTCGCTAATAAGGCCATACCACATGGAATCATATACGCAATAGTAACACCACTATAGAAGGTAGCGTTACTAAAGATTGATTCAGCACCCCAAGTAGGCGCAACGATTGGTAAAGGTCTTGTTTGGCTATTGTTAAGTAAGCCGTATACAAATTCATAAATCGCGACAAATACCGCTAACGGGATAGCGATAAGTGTCATATTTCTAATAATCTTAGAGATAGCGATCATTAATCTAGATTTAGGTTGTTTAGATACCTTAGCCTTATTTTCAATTGAGGAGATATAAGTATCATTACCAACCTTATCAACACGGACCGCTAAAGAACCAGCCACCACAAATGATCCAGCAAAGACCATATCACCTTTGGTTTTCTTAACAGGAACTGATTCACCAGTTAATAATGATTCATTAACTTCTAAGATTTGTTCTTCTAAGACTACACAGTCAGCAGGTATTTGATCACCGGCGGAAAGAATAACGATATCATCTAAGACGATTTCAGATGGTAATAGTTCTACTTCCTTACCATCACGTCTAGCTTTAATCTTGCTATCGTTTAATAACTTTAATTTTTCAATTGTGTGCTTACTCTTACATTCCTGAATAGTGCCTATCAGTAAGTTACAAATAATAATGAGTAAGAACATTAAGTTAGTAACCACTCTTGGTCCCACCATAAAAAGGAGCAAGCCCGCAATAGCGAACATCAAAATATTAAAGAAGGTAAATATATTACCTAAGATAATACGAGAATAAGACTTATTCGTTGGACTTTTAGCGATGTTCACTTTACCAATATTTTGCATATAGGTAACAGAAGCGCTATCTAAACCTTGTTCAACTGTAGGATTAAATCTTTTAATATCTTCGCTTTTACGATTAGCATTCTTTTTCATAAGACTAATAATAAATATATCACTCTGCTTTCTTGTTAAAAAGAAAAAGCCATCATTTTGCCTCCATGCTATCGATTTTTAAAACTTGCGATAACGCTCTTAAAACAAAGGCCTGTATTTATATCAAAAGGAAATGGGGGATTTCGTGTAAAAGAAAGCGGGGGATTTCGCGGTGAATGAACTATCAATCTACACAAACAAATTAGGTGTTGAGACCCTTATTAACGAAAGTATTCAAAGACTTACATCATTAAGCAATAAGATAATAGAAAATAAACAAAAAATTACCATCGTTCAAAATGATTGTTATCGCAAGCGGAAGTGCCCGAGTTAAAGAGGACACATATATCGTTCCTATTAATATGTTGAAAGCTTAATAAGCAACTGTATTGTAATTTTGGGAGTTCAACTCCTTTTTTACATAAGTATATATATTATGAGATCACAAAATAAAAACCCCTACTCTGGAAAATTTAGATTAGGGGTTTATTTAATTAATTAGTCTTCAAATAGACACATGACTTCAATATGGAGCCATTGATTGTTTAAATCATATTCGAAGTAAACAAGGTGAGAATTATCTCTTGGATAAGCATAGAAGCAATAATTGTCTTCATAATCAGGATAGACATTATTATCTTCTAACGTGAACATCTCATCAGTGAATTCATCATCTAAATCACTATAACGGAAGATACGATACTTGGCCGCTAAGAGTTTATTGAAATACTCTTCTTCCATTTCGATACCATGTTTCTTAGATTCCGCGATGATGATTAAGATTCTTTTACCTTCATACATATCAAAAGAGAAAGAATATGTCATATCATCTAAGCCTAAATCAGGAACTGGATTATATTCCCAAAGAACATATTCAACAGGATAAGCAGGGAACTTGGAAGGATCGGTATTAGGAATATAGGAGAAACCATATATACCTAAGCAGCCCATCACTTTATCGTTATAGTTTTTAAGAGAGGCGAGAACTTGAAGTTCAATTGCATATTTATCACTGATGACCTTATCAGCATATAAGACGTTTTGTTCCCATCTAGAATAGTCTGTATAATCTGTGAACCAGGTTGGTTGCACAACACATTCATATCTATCTTGTTCATAAGCCGCCCAAGCGTAATCGACGATTTTTTCTTCAGCGATTTCCTGAGTGTCATAGTATAAGTAGAACCAAACAGCCTTATCACCAAAGTCATCTGTGGTCACCTTATATTCAAAGCCTTCTGCTTCTAAATATGGGAAGACAATACCTAAGGCATCATAGCAAGCTTGCGCTGCTTCTTGACCCCATTTAGATTCTTTAACCGCTGGATTAATAGAACTACTTGAAGATGAACTTGATGAAGAACTATTACTTGAAGAAGATAGTTCACTACTACTAGAAGTTGATGAAACTGATTCATCACTACTAGAAGAAGTAAGAGATGACTCTAAGTTTGAAGTAGAATCACCACTAGTGATTGAAGGAGGAACGTTGCACGCTCCTAAAACTAATAATGATAATAAAGGTAATAAACGTAATGCTTTTTTCATATTGTTTATTTCACCTTATTTAATGTGACATTAATGAAGACATCACTATATGTTAATTCAATATAGCTACCATCATTAGCTAATGTGACTTTAACTAATGCACCATCATTGCTTTCAAATTCATAGATACCACTGACTTCATCATAACCATTGAAGTAAACTTCAATAACGTTCTTGAATTCTTGGCCCATGACTGTTAAGGAAATGGTTAAGGTTGCACTCTTAGCGTCTTTAACGGTGAATGTCACATCAGCGTTATTCACGCCATAGGCGACACCACTAGCGAAGAATGTTTTACCAATGAAGATGTTATCTGGATCAGAAATACTTTCTTGTGCATAGGTAGTAATCACTAATTCGTTAGAAACCATATTGGCATTGCTGGTGGAGACCGCTTTAATAGTCACAACACCTTCACCAATTGCGGTGGCAAAACCTGTTCTAGAATCAATAGTAATCACATCTGTATCTGTAGAAATCCATCTCACGTTTGGATTAGAAGCATTAGCAGGTGTCACAACAGCACTTAACTTCATAGAAGTACCGATCTTTAATCTAGATTTAGGAGCGCTGATGGTGATGGATTCCACTGGAACTGCTTCCACATCATCATAGTTATGGCAGAGTTCATTTCTAGCGAAGACAAAGTCTTTCATACCAATACCTAAGTCATTACCACCAACGCTCTTGGCTTTGATAATAATCTTGACCATAGAAGCTGGTTCAAATGTCTTGGTTAATACTTTTGGTGTCATACCAGTACTTAATGAGGCTTTTTCAAATTCAGTTCTCATTTCTTCAGTGACATCGATGTTAGCCCAGTTATCACCATCATTAGATGTATAGATATTGATGGATTCGAGCATATTTAAGTTAGATTTGCTGTTGCATCTAAATAAAGCATAGGCAAATGACATCTTACTTACTTGTTGATTAGCAAAATCAAATAACACTTCATCTTCAAATCTTGTGGAGAAGTTAGTGGAACTATTAGGGGCACTATATAAGACAATATCATCATCAGCGAAGTTATCACTATAGCTACCTAATCTTGTTTGCATTCTCCATGTGGTAATGGTAAATGGAGCAGCACTATTTGGAACTTCATTAGAAGCATTGATTCTATAAACACTGTCGCTTCCGACACTATCAATGAAATCGAATCTATAAACGTCTTCCGCTGTTTGTTCAACAGTCTTACCAGCGTTAACTTTCACTCTTAATAAATCAGAAGAGATTGTTTCTTTATCACCGTTTACATGGGTGACATAGATATATGTTTCACCTTCAGTGATGGCTCTTAAATATTGGTGGCCAGATTCATGGGAATAAAGAAGCTCTGCGACATCTTCATTAGTACTGTGCCAGTTAACTTCTCTTTTATTCGCGTTAGCAGGTAAATAAGAGAATGATAAATCAACGACATCATCTGGATCCATGATGATTTGATAATCAGCATCACTATTCACTGTATCGTTAATATTGATTGATAAGTCAGTGATATAAATATCTGGTTCTTCTTCATGACCTAACATATCAGCATATGTCTTAATGTTAGATTCATTAATAGCAGGAGGTAATGTCACTCCTTGAGGAGCGGTACAACTACCAAAATTACTTAATTCAATTTGGAAACCATATTCATCATCGTTAGGGTCATCAAAGCCTCTAATACGAGAGATGTAACCTTGGTCATTAACTTTTAAGTCAATATAAGTGATGTCATTAGTTAACCAAGAGAACTTAAGACCGTTCATGATTTTACTAACAGAAGTATCTTTAACAACATAGGCCCCTAAAACATTAGTGACATCGTCTTTTGTCAATTGTTGTAAGAGATAAGGCATAAAGAAGTAGGCGTAATCAATACCCACTCCAATACCATGAGAACCGTTAGAGATCCAACCTTTAGTGACATAGTAAGAAGCATCCCAATAGGCATAGCTCTTATTGTTATAGTAGGAATAGAAACTCCAAGCGGTATCTAAACCATATAATTCCGCGGTTGTACCATCTAAGACGGCCACAAAGTTGCTACCGCCTAAATAGTATTCATAACCATATTCTTGTCCATACTCTCTAGAGTTAAGAGCGAATGCGGCATACATATTGGTGTAGTCTTTCTTTAACGCTTCTTCGATTTCTCCACCTAAAATAACTGGAGGTGGGACTTCAGAACCTGAAGAACTACTACTAGAAGAGCTAGAAGAGCTGCTGGAGGAGGAAGAAGCTACACTGCTAGATGTAACGGCACTGGAAGAGCTTGTTACTTCACTAGAGGAACTTGTTAAGGTACTTGAGGCTGTAGAATCAGAAGCACTGCTACTTAAGGAAGAAGAAGCAGCGTTAGGATTACAACCAGTAATTGCTAAGGCGAGCAATGCTGCGCCTAGAAATAATGATTTTTTCATATTGAGAGACTCCTATCTATTTAACTGCGGTTGCAGGATATAAGATGATGCAAATAATGCTAGAAGATACTTGATATAAGACATCGACATTAATCTTATAAATGGCACCTGTATCAGTAATCATACTGACAGCAAGTTCTGTGGTGATAATGTTGGTTTCTGAAACAGAAACATCACCTTTGTCAAAACCATAGTCCACCAAAGTATCAACATAGCTTTCATAGTCAGAAGTTGAGACATATAAGTAATAGATACATAAGACATAGTCTTGTTCATTACCATTGCCCACTAAATCGAAGTATTTATATCTATCAAATTTAGCGGTGTCACTTGTGACTTTAGGGAATTGTGTTAAAAGTGTGAATGAAGCAATACCAACGGAAGGCCAAACATTCACAAAGTTGATATATAAGGCGTCGCAGTCATAATCCCCATAAGTGAGATATAAGACCACTGAAACATAGCCTGTAGAATCAATCATTGTAGTAGCGCCATATTGGTCAGTACCTTGAGAGGTGAAGCCCGCTTTAACGAGTTCTGTCATATATTTATTGACCACGGTATTTCTATCAACGAATAAAGCATAGACCGTTAATGTATCTTTACTGTTATCGTAGGAAGTTGAATAGCTTTCCGCAGGACAGGCTGGAATATTAGTTAGATCTGTATATAGGCTAACTGCATAGTTATTCCATTCCTTCTCTCTTGTTTGTTGGATATTGGATTGAATAATGAAGCATGGATCACCTGTGTCCACACCTTCAAGAGAATACGCTAAGAAGAGATCGCTATAATAGTCCACCATTTGATAACCATAGTTATTCTCTGCGGAGAAATAATAACCGCAAGCTTCCATCTTTTCCTTATATATACGCGTCGCGCTACTCGCGTTCGCGCCAAAGCATTTGATTTGGAAGGTAAGGGTTTGGCTACCATCAGGGTATGCCATTAATGCTTCATATCTTTGAGATGTAAATACTGGGACTTTTTCACTTAAATCACCGAGAACAGTATCAAGCATGTTCTCAATAGTGATATCCCAATAATTAGATGTATATACTTCACCAATCTTTACTTCTTTTGGTGTTTCCACACTAGAGGTAGATGAACTAGAGCTAGAGGAACTAGCGACAGAAGAAGTAGATGATGATGAAGAACTGAGGCTACCGGAAGTATCACTGCTTGAACTTTCTTCTAAACTTGAAGAAATAGAGGAAGGTTCACTACTACTTGAGACCAGACTACTTAGAGTAGTGGGAGTACAAGCCGCAAGAGTGACCATTAACATAGCCGCAGTTAAAAGGCTGAAATGTTTTTTCATTTTGTTTTGTCTTTCTATTTATTGAAATAATTAGTTTTCGTATAAGTCGAGCGTACCTTCGGTAGCGTATGTTGTAACAACACTGTACATACCACAACCAAAGAAATTCATGTTGTTGTCGTAGTAATCTAAATAATCAGCACCAGAATGTCTCACATCGAAGTAAACGGAATCATCTTCGTCATAAACATAGTGACCATTTTTATATGTGAAGCTGTAGGTGTTGTCAATTTTAGCGGATTTACCTTCAACAACATCTAATGTGTGTTCGTCCCAGTTGTCATCATAGAATGTATAGTTAAGCACAACATCTTGTGGTTGTTCACCACCTTGGCCTTGACCTTGTTCTCCACCTTGGCCTTGTTGACCTTGAGCATCAATTTGTTCACTAGACACAAATGTTAAGAAGATATCAGAATCACTAAAGACAGTGATTGGGCCTTCGTAGCCAAATAATGTCATATTGTCATCATAGAACTCTAAGTAAGCTTGGCTACCAGAGACTCTAATTTTAATTGCGACATTGCTATCGCTATCATAGTAGTATTTACCGTTATAGTATGTGAATTCATAGGTATCATCACCATTACTGATAGTAGCAGATTCGCCTTCGGTAACCACAAGTGTGAATACTTCCAAATTTTCATCTTCGAATGTATATGTGGTAACTGTTTGCTTAGGTGTAGCAGCCTTTACGTTAAAGCCAATCCATACTTCTTCATCATTGCTTGTAACAATGACACAAGCTGAACCTTCTTTAATAGCGGTAACTAAGCCTGTTTCACTAACAGTGAGAACATTTTTATCAGTTGATTCAAATAATAATGTCTTATCTGTCGCATCTTCATTAACGGTAGCGTTAATTTGATATGTATCGCCCGCTGTTAAGTCAAATGGACCAGTACTAACATCAATTATGGCAGGAACATAGCCATTAACATGGACATAGTATTTAGCTTCTAAACCATTACTTGCTTTAGCGCTTAAATAGAAGTTACCTTCCGCTAAAGCTTTAACAGTACCGTTTTCAAATGTCGCTGTTGGCTTATTCGCAGATTCATATGTATAACCGATAGAACCATCAGCAAAGAATGTGTAATTTTCTACGTCGTAATAGCCTAATTCAATGTACTTGGTTTCTGTGTTAATGATGATGGTTATTTCATCAGTGGCATAAGAACAGAGTTTTGTACCTTTAGAGATGAAGGCTTCAACTTTACCTGTAAAGCCAGGATAGAAGCTATCTCCTGTATCACTATAGTCGATGTAGTATTCACCGTTTTCTTTTGTGACGACAACTTTATTAACAACAACGTCCGCTGTATCGCCAGACATGGCATCGTATAAGTAGATTTTGCCTTTTGCGGTATATGTACCCACAAAAGCATCTTGTTCACCACTTGCGGATTCATCCACAAATGTGATTTCTGGAGTTTCAGTTGGAACAGCGTTATCGGTCGCAGTGAATGTGAATGTATCACCAAGTCCGATTGTTGCTCTTGTTTCCGCTGTATTAGCGGCTACTTCGTTACCGTTAACAAACATCTTCACTTCAGTAGCACCAATGACTTTAGTGTATCTACCTGTTAAAGAAGAATAGTTATCAACTGTATCAGTAACCACCACTGCGGTGTTATCAACATATTTAACTAATAAACCAGCATTACCATTCATATAAAGTAATGCTTCGTTATAAACGATACCAGCATAGGTATATGTCTTATTATCAACAGTCACTGTGTTGTTAGCGACCACTAAGGTTTTATTACCTTTAATGTATTCGCCTTCATTAACAGTTAATGTTTCAATTGGCGTTTCTGTGCCATCAACTAATTCATTATTAGCGTTTCTTGTATATGTGAATTCAATAGAAGCAATATCCGCTGGATAGTTATCGTATTTACCAACAAACTTGAAGTAATTTAAGCTTGGGATGTTATTAAAGATACGATCACCACTTTCACTTTCAGCGGTCATGAATTCATACATCTTATCTTGTGTATAACCAGCATATAATCTGAAGTTACCAGAACCACCATTAACTCTAATCGCGGTAACACCGCCCAAAGAGTTAACGTTTTCAATGGTATCTCCGGCCATTAATCTTGTTTTATTGTTAACAATGGTCATAGATGCTTCAGCAGTAGAGACCTTTGTTAATTTGAATTCTGGTGTGTAATCACTACCAACTGTGCCAATAGCCTTTTCAGTGGCCACACCATTTTCAAATGTGTGTGCACTGCTTAAGTCTAATGTCACCTTTGTGCCTGTTTCAGCTTTTGGTAAAACTATAACGGTGAAGAAACCAGACCACCATCTTTCATCGCCATCAGTGGCGTTATAATCAATGGTAAATTCGCCAAGTTTATTGAAGATTGTGCCATCGGCAGGATTAGTAGTAAATGTCACTAAATCTTCTCTAGTACCATCATCATATGAGATACATGGATTGAGTTTAGAAGTGTCGAACGCTTCACCATAGATATGTGTACCTTCAATATATTCGTTATTGAATTGAATATAGCCGTGATCAACTTCAACAGAGAATTCAGAAGTGTAAAGGCCATAAGTAATAACTACTTTAGTATTTTCTTTTAAAGTTGTGCCGTTAGCCACACTTGTTGTGTAGTCAGTAACGGTTTCTTTTGTGTTATTGCTATAGTTAGCGGTAACCACTAAACCGGTTAAATCTAAAGTTTGACCATAACGGTAATACTTTTTAACGTTTTTGGTATCTAAGGTGATACCTGTTAATTCTTTTTCAACTTTGACTGAGAAATTAGCAGTGAAAGTTAAATAGGTGACGGTAACAGTTTTGTCACCGACTTCATTTAAGACTGTTCCATTAGCAGGATCAGTTGTGTAGTTTCTGACCACTTCATTACTGTTGTTATCGTAATTCGCAGTGACCACTAAGCCAGTTAAGTCTAAAGCTTCACCATATTTGTAAGCTTTCTTAACTAAGTCGGTATTTAAAGTGATACCTGTGACTTTAGGGGCAACAGAACTACTGCTACTAGAAAAAGAACTACTTGATGAACTGCTAGTTGTAGCACTGCTAGTCGAGTTGCTACTAGAAGAAGTTGAGGAAGTAGTTTCAGATGATGTAAGGGATGTTTGTGAGCTGTTTTCAGAGCTCGCTGAAGAGACACTACCGCTTGAGCTTGTTTCTGCTGGATCACAGGCTACCGCCATACCCACAGTCATTGCCACAAGAAGTAATGCTTTTGCAATTTTCTTCATGATGATGTCCTTTCTAATTTGAGTGCGCTCATATGATACGCACGTATGCACTCATAGCACCTATCATACTACTCGCCTATGCGCATGTGAAACGAAAAGAAAAATAAGTCAAAAAAAGTGCCCCTATCTTAATAAATAGAGGCATTTTTGATTGTTTTTTACTTATCTTTCTCTTCTTTTGAGTTAGCGATTGTCTTTATTTCAGTGGTCGCTCTTTTTGGATTTTTAAACAATATCCTAAAGAATCTACATAACCAGGCGATTGGAATTAAGATTGGTACTTTATAAGCCCACGGGTAAGCACCTTTATAGAAGCGATATGGAGGGAATATTCTAGACATGAGGTATTTGGTTTTACCTTTTTCTTTAATACCTTTATTCACTCTATTTTCTAAAGTGCCATATGTCCCACTGCTAGCGATAAATAGAAGTGTTTCTAGTTCTTGTTCATTTAATTCTTGTTCATCAAAGACCTTTAAAGAAAGCGTTGATATTTGATTAGAAAAATCCACTAAATCGATTTTATTAAGTTCTTTCTTAATGTATTTAAAATCTAAGGTTTCGTTTTCTTGGTTTCTTTTTAAGAAAATATAATAGTCCACGAGTGTTCTAAGCCCACATCCAGCGATATGGAAATGTTTATAAGTATGGGCAGTAAAGTAAACATAGAAATTATCAGGGTTATAAACATCCTCTCTACATTCATGATCAAGAGCACCCGCTTTCGGAGTGGCAAAATATTCAATGAATTTATCATTATCACCAGTTTCCCCAAATAAGGCTCGGTGCATTTCAAAGTTTAAACATGGCTTTTTTAAATACACGTCATGATTACTTTTTCTAAATATCTCTACTTTATATCCTCTGTCAACGAAGAACTTTTTAACTATTTCATCGTCACCTTTGAAATAGATATCGTTATCAGCGAATTCTCTAGTGTATGGATCAGGATAATAATCTTTAAGCACTAGTCCTTTAAGTTGGAGGTAAACGATACCGTTTAAATAAAAGTAATCAAACAGTGCTTTTCTTTCTCTTTCAAAAAGAATGTGCTTTTGGACATTAGATAGATAATATTGTTCTAATACTTTTAGATATTCTTCTTTGATATCCACTTTGGTGTCCTTACACACCTTATAAAATAAAGCGGTCAATGAATGCTTCTTAGATAGATTAAGAAAAATATTAAAGTTACTTTCATCAATCTTAAAAGAAGGTTCTTCCTTTTTATTTAAATAAATGGAGATTAGATGAAGATAGTCTTTTAGATATTTAAGATAAGTTTCTTTATCCATTTTATTCACCTAAATCAACGACTTTATCAAAGAGTTTCTCATCATATTTATGATGGGAAATTAAGATGATTGTTTTATTTTCTAAGGATAAGATATTGGACATGACTTTTTGTTCTGTTAAAGCATCGAGGGACGCACTGCACTCATCAAGCAATAAGATAGGGGCGTCACCATAGATTGCTCTCGCAATCGCGATTCTTTCCATTTCACCAAGAGAGAGACCACTACCTTTTTCATTAAGATATGTTTCTTCTTTATTGGTTAAAGCATTAACAAAGTTAAATGATTCACTTATTTCTAAGGCTTTATTAAATAACTCGTTATCAGGATTATCATCAAATAAAGTAATAACTTCTTTAATCGTGCCTTCCATTAATAAGTTATCTTGTGGAACA
The DNA here is from genome assembly GCA_017551465.1 of Bacilli bacterium. Classification (GTDB taxonomy): domain Bacteria; phylum Bacillota_I; class Bacilli_A; order RFN20; family CAG-826; genus RUG14515. Next base: position 7,481 of record JAFZLN010000013.1, on the reverse strand, counting down.
TAGGCAAATAACTTCTCATATCTTTTATCTAGTGGTTCATCATTTAAGTTAATAGAGCCTTCTTCTGGTGTTAATAATGAAAGTATTAATTTAAGTAATGTGGACTTGCCGCCACCAGAATGACCTTTGATTAAAATCTTTTCATTTTTATTAATCTTAAGATTGAAGTCTTTTAGGGCTTCCACTTTATTACCATATTTATCTAAGTATGAATATGAAACGTTATTAAGTGATAATGATGCAAACTTAGAGTTATAGAAATCTTCTATTTCATCTTTAGATAAGTAATGCACCTCTTCGCTAGTTTCCATTCTTAAACGTTCACCAGAAGCGATTAAAGAATAGTAGCGAGGAATAATAGAAGTGATATTACCTAATGGTCCTGTTAATTGTGATAAGAGCGCTACAATCGCGCTTAAGAAACCAATTGAGGCCGCACCATTAATGATCTTATTGCCGCAGAAGATGACCGCCAAAATGTAGAAGGCATAATAAACAATAATAAAGCCTACTGAGCATAAGACATTAAAGGTATTTCTTTTTAATCTAGCTTTCTTATATTCTTCTAAGTTTTGTTCATTCTTTTTAGTAAAGACATCTTCTTTCACAAAGCTATGAACAATTGCTAAACCTTGAAGAGATTCAGATAAGAAGACTTTAGCCTTACCATCTTTTTCTTGAGTTAAATGATGATACGCTTTTAAGCGTTTCCTCATAAAGTAAGTAATTAATATTACTAAAAGAATAAATGGAATAAGAGATAGACCAAATACTGGATAAAGAATAATGATGAGCACTAACGCTAAAACTAGTTGCACTACCATACGACATAATGAAGGTAAGATAGACAATATTGAATTAGCCACTACTTGAGTATCACTAGTTAATCTATGTATCCATTCTTCATCATGGATCTTTTTAACATCTTGATAATCTTTATTAAGGATCTCTTTATATAAGTTTTCTTTAAGTCTATTTTCAATATCGATATAGCTCACTTCGTAATATAAGCGATAGAAGATTTGTAAGGCAATAAGGAGTAAGGCAATTGAGCCTAATACAATCGTGAACTTAATAAGTCCTTCATTATTCTTATCTTCAATAGCCTCAATCACAAACTTAAGGGTGAAAGAGAATGCGACAGTAAGAACACCAATTAAGATTTGGCAAATAGAAAGGAGGAAGACTTTTTTCTTACTTCCTTTAATATTTGTATTAATAAACCTTAAAGTATCTCTATTTTTCATTTTCTACCAATCCATTGAATCTTGATTCATTAAGAAATCGAGCAAGCTTATTCTTAAAAAGCCTTCCTCTGTGTAATAATGCTTTCCTTCTTCTTTTACAACGATAATCTTTTTGAAAGAATCAGGAATATTCCTAATAGACTCGTATTCTTGTTCCTTCTTTTCTAAAGTATCTATTTTCAAAGCTGCTTGAACATAGTATGTTTTATTGCCTTTGTTAGCCACAAAATCTACTTCAGTATCTTTGTCAGCGTAAATCAAATTGCCATTCTTATCTTTTCTATTAGTTTTAGCTTTGATAGTTACTACACCAACATCAACATTAAAGCCACGATATCTTAATTCGTTATAAATAATATTCTCTATCAAGTCAGTTTCATCCACTTCTCTAAAGTTTAAAATCGCATTTCTAATGCCGATGTCTTCAAAATAAATCTTATACGGAGTACCAATATAATTTCTTCCTTTAACGTTATAGCGTAAGGTCTTATTTAATAAATATGCTTCCTCAAACCAGTTAATGTAATTACCTATCACATTATTTGATAGTTTGGCATTAAAAGAACTATTAAAAGTGTTTTCTATTTTTGTGGGATTAATTGGCGTTGAAATCATTGACGCAATGACTTTTAATGTTGTATCAAGATTGTTCTCATCAACTTGAGGGTGGCGAGCTTTTATATCCTTAAGATATGTCTCTTTATAAATGCTAATTGCTTCATTTACTTTTTCTTCATCGCCGCTTTTTAATTCAACTAGAGGAATTCCTCCATAACGTAGATATTCATCAAGTGCATCTCTTTTATATAAATCAACGCCTGTTAAGTATTCTGAAAAAGATAACGGCAAGATATGAATTCTATTAGCTCTACCGCCGAACTCAGTATCAACTTGGCTGGATAAAAAGCGAGAATTGCTACCTGTAACGTAGATGTCAAATTTATTTAAATATAGATAGCCATTTAGTACTCTAACAAAATTATCAAGGTTTTGAATTTCATCAAGTAACAAAACATAATTCCCATCCGCTTTTGTCTTATCATCTATGAAGAGCATGAATTTACGGTTATTGATAATCTTTTGACCCTCAACAGTTTTTGCAATTGTTGGATCATTTGGTAAATATGCATCAAGTTTACGAATATCAATTTCTGAATCAAAGGCGAATTTAATAATATGTGTTTTATCAACACCATTCTTTTTTAACCAATCATAAAATATCTCATTTATTAAAAATGACTTGCCACTACGTCTTAGTCCAGTAATGACTTTAACTTGATGGTTGTTTCTACTATTAATTAATTGGTTTAAATACTTATCTCTTTTAAACATTGTAGGCTCAACATTTCTTTCAGTACTGACATTTTTGTCAAGTCCATTATATAGCAGGCTTATGATATCCGCTATCTTTTTTTGAACTTATTTTACTCTTCTGAGATGAAGGAATTTACCGGCCATTTGAAAGAAAGCTTTGATATAAAAGAAATTTGTGTAAAAGAAGCGCCTAGCCTTTTTATCTTTAGATAGGTCGATTATTTTACCATCCTTCTTAGTAATGCTTCTTAAAACGCCTAAAATCTTATCTTTTGATATAGGTTTATCTTTAAAGTAGTTATAGTCACCCGCGAGAATGACTTTATCTTTCTTAATCTTTAAGATTCTATGCAACACATAGTGGTCTATTTCAGATTTATATAGGACAACGTCACCTTTCTTATAAGTCTCAGATTTAACAATTCTTAAAACATCCTCTCTCTCCTTGATAAGAGGATGCATGGAGTAACCAACATTAGTGAATATTAGTTCCCCATCTTTATCTAATACTTCTTCAAACTTATAAGATGATGGCATTAATACTAACGAGCTTATTAATAAACTCACTTACTCCTTGTTTAATTTCTTCTTTATCATCAGATGGACATTCTTTATAAAAATGATTAAGGATATCCTCTAGTGAAAGATTATTGTTTTCTAATAAGTGTACGATTTCACTACCAGTAGCGTTTAACTTAACCACACCATGAAATCTTTTAGTTTCATCCCCTACTGGGATAAGAATCTCACCATTATCAGATTGATGGATTAAAAAGTTCTCATTTAATTTCATTTTTAATAATCCTTTCACTAGTCATTTGAGCGCTTGATACATCAGTATTAACATTTATTTCATAAAAACTGATTCTTTTTAATAATATATCAATTAATGACAAAGCTTTTTCTCTTTTAGCTTTATCTCTTGGTAAATATATCTGACTTAAAAGTCTAAAGTAGATATCACCACTATTATCTAGTTTCTTATAAGTATTAGTTAAACCCCTATTAAGAAAGATAACACTTTTAAGAGGGGCATAGTTATTATTGCCTCTTCTTTCTTTTCCGTTCCACGGAGAAGAATAAAGTATTAATTCATTATCTTTAACTTCTAACAATGGTTTATCGTCATTAATATATTCAAAGTCTTTGCCTAAGTATTCTCTTAATAGATTAACATGAGTGGATTTGCCCACACCAGAACGGGCGGTGACTATAAAGGCATATCCCCCTACCTTAAAAGCGGAACCATGCATCACTAAGATATTGCGTTCAATAAAGAGATCTGCAATCTTACGATATAAGGCACTTATCTCTTCACTAACATAGACCTTACCGTCTTTATTCTCACTTGCTTCATTAATTAAATCTTCTTTAGTTAATGTAATAACATAGTTAGCTTCTTCATCACTTAAAAAGTCTTTACAATACTCTTTAGTGAATTCATAAAAAGCATTAACTTCTAAGACGATATTAGCGATTTTGATTTTAAAGTTAACCATGCGTTTATTATATATAAAAAGTGGAGTAAAACTCCACCCTATTATAGATTCGCTAAGTTAGACAAGGAACCACCTGCGGTACTAGCGTTATAATTTAAAACATTAATGTAATATTGGGCTAACGCTTTAACAGAGAATCTAGACTGTTTCATAAAGACATATCCACTAGTGGTCTTAATATAAGCTACAGCAACATATTCTTGCTTGAAATCAGTGATACTGTATCTTAAGTTCCAGAAGTAATTGTCGCCATCTACACCCATAATTGTGTTTAGGTCTTCAACTGGTATGAAGTAATCTACTATATGTTCAGCAACATTTGGATTTTCTTCATCTGGAATTGCAGATTGATATGAGTCTTTGATTTTTGCATTTTCATCAATCACATCATCAGTGGCAATCATAACACCAAAGCCTTCAATAGATTGTTCATTATCTAAATCAGACCAAAGGTCTTGTTTAACAATGCCACCAAATCTGATAGATACATTAGAGTATTCGTAAGTTGTAGCGCTGCCACCCCATTGGATATTGATTTCATTGAGATACATGGCTTTTGAATTAGATCTTAAACCGATATATGTGTAATCACCAGTGATAGTTAGGCTTGTACTTGTGCCTTTTACAATAGTACCAAGTAATGTACCAGAATCATCACTATATAAATCAGATGGTGCAGAATAGGCAGTATTTTTGCCATAAACATTCAGTGTACGACCATTTGAAGTATTAGAATTCCAAGTAATAGAAATAGAACTTACTTTCGATCCGTTTGCGTTGCCGGCAACAACTACGCCCGAATTGTTATTGTCGCTTCTTAATTGAATAGAATCGTTATTACCCGCACTTTGTCCTTTGTATGTGATGCCACTTGTTGCACTAGTATGTGTCCAATCAGTATAGGTTGTTGAGCCACTAGCAACACCAGTAGTGCTTCTAGTCAATGTATCGGTAACTGCAGTATCACCATTTGTTTCTTTGTTATAGTGGTACGCTAAAGTTGCTCCTGTTGTCTTTTCTTCAATTAATTCCTGTGGTGTCTTTTCTTGACCAGGATCTCTAACTGAAAGAATGGTTGGAGTATAGTTGTTTTGTTTCGCTAATTCGTATTTGGTGTTGTTATGAAGATAACCATAACCACAGGCAATAATTTCCTTGCCCACTAAAGCGCTTGCATTTGTTGTGTAGTTAGTATCAACACCATCGCCTAATACGCAACGGAATACGCTTAAAGCATTATCGTTTGTGCCATCTGTCAAATAAACATCATCGAAGTTACTGTACTGTGTGTTGTATGTCGCGGATGTAACAATACCTTTGACATACATTTTTTCTGTAGTTGGTGATGTTTCATCAATAAGAGCTTTAGCTTCTATAACAGAGATAGGATTTTGCAATGTACCATAGTTAATTGGCACTGGTGCGGTAACAGTAACTGTACATGAAGCATGGTAGTCGCCACATGTCGCGGTAATTGTAGCGGTGCCTTCAGCAACGCCTGTAACTTTACCGTTGTTATTAACACTAGCAATTGAACTATTGCTTGATGTCCAAGTAACTGTGCCTGTAGCACCACTTGGTTGTAATGTAGCGGTTAGTTGTGTTGTTTTACCAACTTCAACAGAAGCGTTTGTTTTATTTAAAGTGATACCAGTTGGATCAATATGAACACCACTATTATCAGGATAAGCTTCCATACAAGCTGCTTTAACTGAGCTACTTGCTTGGTCACCAAAAATCTTCCACGCTAATTCTGGGTGGTCAACAAATGGGTTTCTATTCTTTTGAACAGTGCTGTTTTGCACATAGTCGTTTCTATGACCTTCTAGAGTATCTGGTCTATCATTTGTGTGCCATTCAAGAAGGGTATCATAACTTTCAAAAACGTTAGTGATTGATAAAGGATTATATCCAGAATAGCCATCATAGATTGTCCAAACATACATGATGATTCTTGCAGCATCACCTTTAGTGCAGTCTAATGGTTCAAAAATATTACCATCCAGCCAGCCATAATCCATGCCACTATAGGTTTTTTTCGTGCTGTTATTGTGAGCAGCATTACCATATGGGTGATTACTTCTAGTGGAGTTTGGAGTTTCGTAAGTTGGTCTTAAATGAAGGATGTCGGTACCACCTTTATCGGTTCCCCAGTTACCATTAGATAAATTCTTTGGCCAAACGTGTTCTCTGTTCCAAACCATGCTAGTTCCAGAACCCGCAGCAACTTTTCTAATAGAATTACGGGTGTAGAACATTATCATGTTGTCTGTATTGTTTGGATCTTCATCAGCTTCTTGCAATTCTACTGATAATCCAGAACTATAGTCAACAAAGCCCTTTGGTTTAAGTTCGGTTCTTAGTTTTGTTCTAAGGGCACCATTCATGCCATCTCCAGCATTAAAATCAATATTATGGTCATTATAATATGTGCCACTATAGGTATATGGTGCAAAGTTTTCATTAACTTGAGTAGCATCAATTTCATTAGGGACTTTATTGATATTAACATATAAGCTAATACCTAATGTTAAGACTGCAGTTAAACCTAATAATGTTGGAAAATGTTTTCTTAATTTCATATTTTTTCACTCAGTAGAAAATAATATGATTTTTAATCATGTTTAGCAAGATAAAAAAAGTGGAACTTTGTTCCACTGTTTATAGGTCTGCTAAGTTTGCTAATGATCCACCAGCTGTATTAGCGGGATAATTTCTATTATCAAGGTAATCTTGGGCTAATGTTTTAACGCTATATCTAGCTTGTTGGAAGAAGACATAACCACTAGATGTTTTAATATATGCAGTGGCAACATATGTTACTTCAAAATCTGTTATTCCATAACGCAAGTTCCAGAAATAGTTATTACCATCCACACCCATGATTGTGTTTAAATCTTCAACTGGAATAAAGTAATCCACTATATGCTCAGCAACATCAGGATTTTCTTCATCCGGTATGGCGGATTGGTATGAATCTTTAATCTTTGCGTTTTCATCCACTACATCATCGGTGGTAATCATCACACCAAAGCCTTGAATTATGTGGCTATCAGTATCTAAGTCATTCCATAGTTCTTGAGTTAATCTACCACCAAATCTGATAGATGCATTGGTATATGCATATACTGGCTGAGTAGCACCCCATTCAATCTCAATCGAAGTGGCATATAAAACACCACTATTAGATCTAATACCAATATATTCATAGTCATCATTAACAGTTAAACTCGTGCTCGTGCCTTTCACGATTGAACCAATCTTTGTACCTCTAGTGGCATTTGCATATAAATCGCTTGGGCCACTATAAGCTTCGTTTTTGCCATAAACGTCAATGGTACGGTCGTCAACAGTATTTGATTCCCAAGTTACAGTTATGCTAACTGCTTTAGCACTATAAGTATTAGTGGTACTAACAATG
>JAFZLN010000167.1 GCA_017551465.1 Bacilli bacterium | reverse complement strand
CTTTTCATTTGTAGGTTTCTTTAGCGGGTATATCCCCAGACAACTTGACAAGAGGAAACGTTCCAATTGCCTTCCCATGTTGCAGGAAGAGAATCCGCTTCGCAGTTAAGAACACATTCATTACTACAATATTGGAATGCATAGGATTTTATGACAGTGCAACTGAGTGGAATAATGACCGCTCGTAAGGAAGAATTGTTTCTAAAAGCATATGCACCTATATAAGTCACGGATGAACCTAAATCAACAGTTTTAATAAGTGTGTTACCATCAAAGGCTAAATTAGCAATTTTAATATTTGAAATGCTTTCAATTTGATCAGGAATTACTAAATTAACATTTGTGGAACCTTCCACTAAGCCAAGGATATAGATTGAATCAGTGACGCCGTTTGATGTTTTAGCATATCTATAGTCACCAGTGATGCCAGAAGAAACGTAATCATATACAAATTGTTTGTTAGTGGTACTACTGCCAGCCCAATATTGTTTCCAACCAGGTTGAGCCACACTTGCTTCGATAAGAAGGGCTAACTTTCCTGTGTCATCAAAAGCGTATGCTTCAATCGTGGAAACGTTTAGAGGAATAACTATTTCTCTAAGTGAGGTACAGTAATCAAATGCCGTTCTGCCAATTGTGGTTAAGCTTGAAGGCATATTAACATTTGTTAAGCTTGAACAACTATAGAACGCGTTTTGTCCAATGGAAGTTGTGCCTTCATGTAAGACTACTGTTTTTAAACTAGAGCAATTAGAGAAGCAGCCAGTTGGAATCTTTTTCACGCCTGCGCCAACATCAACAGAAACAAGGTCACTAAATCCTTTAAATAGATTATTAGCTAAACGAATATCGCTGATACTTTCAATTTGATCAGGAATAACAATATTCTTCTTAGCAAGACCACTATTAGTCAAGCTAGTAATTGTGACATATGATTCTCCCATATATGATTGAACAACGTAGTTGAAATCATCGGTATTATTTATTGAGACATAGTCATAATAGATTGGTTGAGAACCTTTCCAGTTATTATCCCATCCACTGCTAGCGCTATGCGCGGTTGTGTAGATTGTGGAATTTGGGCAATCATAAAACGCGTATGCACCAATTGTTATTGTAGAGGCAGGAATATAGATATATGTAAGGCTGGTGCAAGAATCAAAAGCAAAGCTTTGAATCTCGGTAACACCATTAGGGATTTCTATTCTTATTAAAGAAGAACATGAATCGAAGGCATGGCTTCTGATAATAGTTAATGCGTTTGAGAATGTCGCACTATTTAAGTTAGAGCAGCCACTGAAAGCATAGTCACCAATACGAGTGACACTAGATAGATCAACACTACGAATATTGACATTATTTTGGAATAAAGATTGTGCCACTCTAATGTCACTAATATTTTCAATTTCGTTTGGGAAAGCATAGCTTTGTAACTGACTTGTTGCTTCTGATAATCTCAAAACTGTTACGGCATAATTGCCACTAAAATTTCTAATAGCGTAGTTAAATTCTTCGCCTTCCACTAGTTTTGTACAACTTGTATAAACAGTTGTGCCAGAGCGCCAATAACTTCCCCAAGATGGAACTGAAGAATGTTCAATACAAATATAGGCTGAAGAATTTATTGAATAGAAAGCGAATTGATTAACTGTTTGCACAGAACTTGGAAGATAGATGTGATAGAGGTCGTTATTATATTCAAATGCGAATTGATCAATCGTTACGCAGGTAGAAGGAATAATTAATTTCTTCAACTTGCAACTATCAAAAGCATACATACCGATTTCTTCTAAGCCTTCGTTTAATACGACTTTGCTTAATTTAGTACATTTATAGAAAGCGTAATTTGGAATGCGCTTAATTGATGCTGGAATAGTAATCTTTTCTATTTTTGTATTGTCTCTTAAGAAGTTTTCTCCAAGAGCAGTGACTGGCTTACCATTAAATGAAACAGGAATAACAATTTCACTAACGTTTTTACCTTCTGCGGTTAAAGAAACTGTATATCCACCATCACCGTTTTCCACGAATTCATAGTATCCAGTGCCCCAGTTAGCAGTAAGAACACTAGCGTCGTACTCCCAAATACCAGAAGTAGGAATAACAGTTGTTTCATTAGCGTACCAGCCTAAGAAGGTAAAGCCAGTATTGACTGGTGTACCTAAATCATAAGCTTCACCATAAGTAACATTCATAACACTATCAGCTTGGCCGTTATTTGGTCTTAAGGTGATTTGTTTATTAATACCATGGGCATCAAAAACAGGCTTTGTGGAGAAAGATTTAGTCACACAAGTTAAATCCTTATCCCAACCATTAAATGTGTAATAGTAAGCGGATGTGGCCGCTTTTGTAGGTGTTGGACCATAATATGTAGCGGTTTGTTGATAATAAACGACATCTGTATAGAGTAATTGATTATCTTCACTATAGAATTTAACAGTGTATTCAACGTTGCTCTCCGAGTATTGTGCGACACGCACACAGTCACTGGTGATATTCTCTAATGATTCATCCCAACCAATGAATGTATATGTATGTTCAGGAGTATTTGGCTTTGTAGGAGTTGGACCACTATAGGAGGCACTTTTGCCTTCTTCAACAGATACTTCTTGTAGCAATGCACCATCATAGTTTTTGAAAGTTACTTTGTAATAAATTGTGATTGGTTTTTGAACTTGAGCATATTGAGCAACACAAATTAAATCGCTGGTGACATTTTCTAAAGAATGATCCCAACCATTAAAGTGTATGTGTATTCAGAAGTTTCCTCTCTTGTAGGCACTGGTCCCACATATGTCGCGGTCTTGCCACTTTCGACATATGTTTCATAGAGCAATGTGCCATCATAGTTTTTGAAGGAAACGATAAACTTCGTTTGAGTTTCACTAAATTGCGCGACACGCACACAATCGCTTGTGATATTTTCTAAAGAACCATCCCAACCAGTAAATGTATAGGTGTGGGTAGAAGTTGATGGTTTAGTTGGAGTTTGTCCAGAGTAGACAGCATTCTTACCTTCTTCAACTGTTGTTTCTTGTAAAAGCAAACCATCATAATTCTTAAATGTTACTTTGTAATAATTAGTAACTGGCTTGAGTGTTTCGATGTATTGGGCGATACGAACACAGTCACTAGTAATATTTTCTAGTGGTTGGTCCCAGCCATTAAATGTATATGTATATTCAGAAGTTTCCGCTCGTGTAGGTGTTGGGCCATTATAGATAGCGGTCTCACCTTTTTTCACGACTGCTTCACTTAACAATGTGCCATCATAGTTTTTAAAAGAAACTGTGAAATTTTCTATGATAGGTAAACTACTTGTAGAAGGTTCACTACTAAAAGAAGATTGACTACTTATGGTAGACGAGCTACTTGTGATAGGTTTTGTTTGTGTGCGGCTAGCGGCAAAACCAATGGTTAATCCAACGGCTACACCGACAGTCAATGAAGCAATTACTGAAATAATTATAGGAAGCTTTTTCATATTAAGTTCTCCTCATAAAAAACGAATACGAAAATTCGTAGCACTAAATACTACATATTTGTTAAGTAATAATCAATAGATTTTTAATAAACAAAATGCAAAATATATCATTTTCAGCATATTGTAATCAAAAAGCCACAATACTTGTTGTGATATAACCTGATAGGTCGCAGATATCCTCCTCCAACCATGAAAAAAGACCCCCTTGGGGTCTATTGTTTTCGTTTGATGAACATCATCAACTCTTTTAGAAGTCGACTTTCTCTAAACGTTTTGAAGAAACGTGATAGACAACTGTATGCAACCCAAACGAGATGAGAAGGGCTAAACCTAGTATCGCAAATTGAATACCAATGTGTAAGCTATTGAGAAATCCTAATCCTGGGATATATGGTAGACCAACTGTGAATAAGCCAATATAGACCACAAATCCTAAGATTGTGAATAAGGTGGACATCACAATGGATTTACCATGTTTATAGTAGATTGGGAAGAAGATTAAGTCCGCGATAGCGTAGCCAATGATAGCGATACCAAGTAATAAGACAAAACTATTAGGTCCTAATCCTGGAACGACATAATCCGCTGGGTTTTCCGCTGCCGCTTTAATGGAGTTATTAATCAATAACGCTAATGGAAATAAAGCGCATTGGATTAAGATAAAGGCTAATTGCATGAGAATAACGGTAAATATTCTTGCCAAGACTATGTCTTTCTTACGAACTGGCAATAAAGTTGAATAGAGCAAATCGTTACTTTGTTGACCTTTATTCGCCCCTAAGAAGAGGATTGGATAACAAGATAAGATGTAGATGAATCCAATACCTAAAGGATAGGATGGAATCAAAATCATAAGTGGAAATAAGCAAATAAAGACATAGCAAATAGGATGCATTGCTAGTTTGAGTTCTTTATAAATCAAAGCTTTCATTTTGGTCCTTGCTCCTTTCAACATACACCATGATTTGTTCTAAATCTGGTTCTTGTGGTTCAATGCCTTTTTCGATGAATAAGTCTTTCTTATCCGCGGCTATTAAGCCTTCGATACGATCATCGAATTCCTTATAGGCAATGTATTCATTTAATAAATCCTTATTCATAGATTTATCTTTGATAAATAAATAGGAATTGATGAAGTCTTTTTTAGTACCTGTATAGATGATTTCTCCGTTATGGATATAAGTGATATCACTAGCGCATTTATCTAAGTCACTGGTGATATGTGTGGAGAAGAGAATCGCTCTATCTTTGTTTTTAACAATCTGGCGGAAGATGTCTAAGATTTCATCTCTAGAAACAGGATCTAGACCTGATGTTGGTTCATCTAAAATTAATAATTCTGCATGATGAGATAAAGCAATGGCGACGGAATATTTAACTTTCATACCACTACTTAACTCTTCGAGCTTCTTATCGAGGTTTAAATTAAATAAACGGCAAGCTTCATTAAACTTATGTTCATCAAAGTTCTTATAGAATCTCTTAGTGACATTCATTAATTGACGAATGGTTTTGTTTGGATAATAGTTAAGTTCACTTAGCGCAAAACCAATTCTTTGTTTGTTTTCGAGTTCGTTTGCATTCATGTCCGTATCAAAAGCATAGATCTTGCCACTTTCATAATGGACGAGATTCATGATGCACTTAAGGGTAGTTGTTTTACCCGCACCATTACGGCCGATAAAACCCATGATTTGTCCAGGTTTAACTTCGAAAGACACTTCTTTCAAATGGAAGGATGGGTAACTCTTATCCACCTTCTCTAGTTTTAAAACTTGTTGCATATTATTTCTTTTCCTCTTTATCCATCATGGCGTAGAAGATATCGGCTTTCATAATGGCGATACCGCCTCTTTTCTTATCGCCTAGCACAAGCAAGGATTCTCCTTCTTTGATGTTAAACATCTTTCTAGCTTCCACTGGAATTGTGATTTGACCTTTAGGTCCAACCTTGACGCTAACTATAAATCTATCGTCTTCGTATACTTCTTTCATAATTCTTACTTTTCTTACCTTTCTTACTTAATCATAGTCATTACGTTGTAAAAGTCAATAAAAAACAGTACCGATTTGTATTGATACTGCAGTTATCATCTGGCAATAAGCGAGAGAAATAATACAAATGCAATTTGAAATTGCTTGCCCTTCAATTTTTAAGAGTTTTTATAATGCGTCACTTTGAAATCAATTGTTTATTATAATCATCAACGTTATCAACAACTAGTTTGCCCTTAACAATATTAAATGTCTCGAAGTTGTTTTCATCATATTGCGCATCAATTGTGGCTTCATAAACATCAATGTTCCTCTGCTCGTCCACCACTAATGTGAAATCCTTATGGTCTTCTAATTTTACAGTATCAAAAGAATATAATCGGTGGCGTCCTATTTCATAAGCTCCAACACGTGTTTGATGAATTCCACTTCCAAAGGAATATAAGAAGAAAATCCAGAAACCAGTATCTCCTTGTCTTCTTACAAAATCAGTAACTCCGTAGCCACCAAAAGCTTGTCCTAATTGGAAGTAATAATCACCATCATAACATTTATCTAGCAAAAAAGTTTCTCCATCTAAAAAGCCATTGCTAGTTGATGAAAAGCGAAACATCGATAAACCAGAAGCGTAAAAGCCTCCTGCCGATTCAATGCATTTGACATGGTCTAATAAATCAGGGCAATTTTCTTTTAATTTTTCATAAGATGGATATAAATCATTATTATTTAAAAAGTACTTATCTAGAGCCTTTTTATCGATGATCTCGTTTGTATACACAATATCGTGATGCTCACTAATTCCTTCATTAGCATGAAAACATGAAGTTACGGAAAGAGCGGCAATCACAAGAGGGACAATAATATAAGACTTCATGTAGTTATTTTACAATAATAAATAAAAAAACAGTACCGATTTGTATCGATACTGTAATATGTGATTGGTTGCGGAGGCAGGATTTGAACACTGCGACCTCCAGGTTATGGGCCTGACGAGCTACCACTGCTCTACTCCGCGATCAGTGCTCGTCAGTCCTTATGACCTTCGAGCAATTTTTTACTTGCGGTTTTTGCGACGAGCGTTTTCGCTCTTCACTTTTCTCTTAAGGGATTTCTTTAAGAAGAACTCTCTCTTACGAGCTTCTTGAATGGTACCAGCTTTATTGACTTGTCTTTTGAATCTACGAAGAGCATCATCTAAGGTTTCGTTTTCACGAACTGAAGTCTTTGGCATGTATATTCACCTCCTTGAAGCTATTCGCAACGTGTCTATTATTACAAAGTAGTCT